>JANNWD010000095.1:0-13962 GCA_031408315.1 Bacteroidota bacterium | reverse complement strand
TAAAAATGCCGATAACGAAAAAAGTAAACAAGTAGCCATACTTACATTTATAGCCGATACTTTACGAAAAGCAAAACACATCGATTTATACTATAGTTTAACTGGAATGGATTGGACAGAAGTGGCTACAAAAAATTTAACGTATTATCAAAATAATGACACTCTATTTGTGACCGATAAGTGCCCAAAAAAAGGGTTGGTTTATTATAAAATTAGGCAAAGCTTCTCTGACGTAACATTTGTTTATTCTACTATTGTAACTGCACAAGTAAATGGCAATGAAATGGCATTAAATATAATATCGCCAACTGTTGTGGATTATTTGAAACTAGATATTTATTCGGAAAAAAACACTAATTGCGATTTGAAAATTAGCAATGTAATTGGAAAGATTTTATATGCTCAAAAATTAAAACTAGCCTCAAATAACAATAGCTTTAGCTTTAATATTGAGGCTTTTAAAAAAGGTAATTATTATGTTGAAATAGTAGATCCTAATTCGCCTAAAATAATATCTACATCTTTCTATAAAAACTAAGAATAGCTATTTGTTTGTAATAAGTTTTAGTTTTAAAAAATCGGTTATTTTATTAAACAAATGTATTCTTGCAGTATTTGGTGTGCCGTCATTAATATCATGCAAATAATCTGGGTAAAACTGTTGTTCAAATTGCTTATTACTTTTTATTAATGCTTTACTTAAAGCCATACTATTTTGAAAATGTACATTATCATCTGCTGTGCCATGTACCAATAATAAATTGTTTTTATAATTATCGGTAAAATTTATTGGCGATAAATTAAAATAGGTTTCTGGGTTTTCGCCAGGTGCTTGTAAATAACGTTCGGTAAAAATATTTTCGTACAATCGCCAATCTGTTACTGGTGCAATAGCAACCGAAGCTGTAAATTTTCCAGCATATTTTGTACTTGCTAAGGCAGCTAAATATCCACCATAGCTCCATCCCATAATAGCAATTCTAGAAGTATCAATTACTCTATTAAATGTTCGTATAATGGTGTTACGTACGCTTAAAATATCTTCAATAGCAATATCGCCAAGTTTATTATAACTTAATTTTCTATAGGCTTCTCCTTTACCTGGTGTGCCTCTAGGATCTATGCCTACAACCATATAACCTTGTGTGGCTAAGTATTTAATGGTAAGCATAGTTTTATCATCCCATTTATTTAGCACTGCTTTTTTTTCTGGAGAGCCATAAACATAAATTAGTAATGGGTACTTATTTTGTTTTCCATTAACTGGCGGTTCAATATAAAATGCATCTACTTGTTCGTTTCCAGCTACAATAAAAGATTTAAGATTGGTTGATGGTATGTTGTATTGGATTAGTTTATTTTTTAACTCTTTATTTTCAATTAATTTATTGAATAAAGGATTACCGCTTGCCGTGTACATTTGGTAAGATGGCGGTTGATTTATGTTACTATAATCATCCAAAAAATAGCTGAAGTTTTTAGTAAAATAAGCGTTGTGGTATCCACTTGGCTCCGTTAATCTTTTACGACCACTACCATCAAAATTTATTTTATAAATATTTTTATTATCAGAAGATGTTTCATTTGCAGTGTAGTAAATAATACCTTTTTGTTCATCTACACCTTCAATACCTAAAACTTCCCAATTGCCTTTTGTAATTAATTTAGCACTATCTTTTTTTATTATTTCATAAATTTGAGCATAGCCATTTTGCTCACTTAACCAAAGTATAGAATTTTTACTTGGCACAAAAACCCCATTGTTAGGATATACTTTTACATAGTTAGATTTAGATTCTGAGTAATAAACGCTAGTGTTACCTGTTTTAGCATTTGCAGCTAATAACTCCATTGTATTTTGTTTACGATTTAACCGTTGTACATAAAGTGTTGTACCGTCGCCAGCCCAAGTAAATCCAGTGATATATTGATTAGGATTTATACCCAAATCTACTTTAGTTAAAACTTCATATTTTACATTGTAAATGTATACATCAACCTTAGGCACCATTTCGCCAGCTTTTGGGTAGGGATAATTACCAACATCTGGATAGCTATTGCTGTAGTAGGTAATGGGTTGTGATTTTACAGGTTTTTCATCTATCCGTACAAAAGCAATTTTTTCGCCATCGTTACTCCATTGATACATTTTGCTTAAGCCAAAACCATTTTCGTACAATGCATCGGCACAACCATAAACTACTTCTCCTGCATTACCATCCATAGTAATTTGCTTAACTATGTCGCTTTTTAAATCTTTTATATAAATATTGTTTTGATGAATTAAGGCAAGCTTACTAGCATCTGGCGAAAAAGTACAATAGCTTTGTTTGCCATTGGTAAGTACAGGTTTTATGCTTTTTGTTTTGGTGTACCAAATATAGCAAGCCTCTTTGCTAGATGTACGATATAGCGGTTCAGCTTGAGTTTTTATTAATATTTTTTCATCATCTGGGCTAAATTCAAAATCTTCGAAATAGGTAAAGGTAATTGGTGTGCTATCGTTAGGTATTTGAATTTGATTGCTAAAAACTGTATCAATTAATTTGCCTGTTTCAAAATCTAATGAAAAAATCATTTGTAATTTTTTTTCTGGCACAGCCTCTACAAAAGCAAAACGGTTGCTTTTATTCATCATTCTAATGTTTAGTTTTCGTTCATCAAAATAGCCACTCCAAATACCATCCAACGTTAGGTTCAATTTTTGTTGTGCACAACAAAAAAGCGTTGATAAAATCAATAATGTTACAATAAATATTCTTCTTGTCATTTTAAAACAATTATAGGTTATTTCAATAGTAAGGGGTAAGTGGAAAGACAATAACTTCTTTAAAAATCGTAATTACGCTTAAACATATTTAAACGAATACCTGCAGTAACCAATGTTGTATTACTTTCTCCTGCAACATTTTGTATTTTATAATTTCTGTACAACATTGATACATCAAAAAATAAATTTTCTTTCCACTCATAGCTAACCTGAAAATATCCATTTAAGCAAGTAGCCTTTCTACCACCAGCTACTGTAAATCCATCATCACCGCTTCTTGTTCGGTAGTCTTTAAAAATATTTCCACCAAAATTTTTGTTTGTACTATCCAATCCTTGATTGTAATAAATAGCTTGTGCATATATCCGCCATTTTGGATAAGGCTGGTAACGAATAATGCCAATAAACTCTTGAAAATTTGCCCCTAGTGGATGTGCCAATGGTTGATTGTAATGAGTGAAATTTGAAATTGAATCTCTTGAATAGGTAAAAGGCCTTACTCTATTTGTTTCTACTTGTATATCTAAATTTTTTGCACCAAAGGCATCCAAATATTTAATACCCAGTTGTATGCCATATTTGTTTACCCAACTCTTTGGCTTATTTCTTATCTCCGATAAAATAAATTCATCTAACAAAAATTGACCATAAAATTGAGCCCTATGTGCAATGTTAGCTTTAAAGTCTAATCCTGCCAAAGCATTGTCTGGGCTACCTACACTGCCTTCAATATGTCTATAAAAAATAATTGGATTTAAGTATTGAAAATCAAAACGGTCTTTTCTTCCAAACACCACTCCTTCAAAAACACCAATATTTAACCACTTAGTCACATTCATACTTAGGTGATGAATGGCAGCATATTTACGAGGTAATAAAGTATCGCCAGCTTTTTTAAATTGTGGCGTAAGTTCCATAAAAAGGTTTTGATAATTTAGCTTCCAAATTTTAGTATTTAGCTTGGCAAACAAATAACTATTGCCCCAATCACTTAAAAATAAACTACGATAACCATTACCAATAAAGTTTTTATCATGCCCAAATTGAACATCAATATATTTTGTAACATTAAAATTTATGCTTCCTCTAGCATCAAAATAATCAACCCCATTTGTTTTAAAGGGCTTATAAAACCCCACACCTGGCACAGCACTAAATTTACTTACTTGTTGTTGAAAAAACTGTGGTCCCCTTTCCTGGTTATCAGTAATAAATGTAGAAAAGCCAATTTTTTTGGCAATCATTCCTCTGGCGGTTATTCCTCGACTATTTAAAAATATGGCTTGATCGTAGCCTGGCTCAATGGCTTGGTGTATTTGCAAAACAGGGTTTACAGCTAAAAAAAAGTCTTTTGTATTTACCTCTAAAAAATTTGTTTTGGTTTTGTAAAAGGATTTTAAAAATGGTTTTTTGCTATTAAAATTTTCTTTTGGTACAGTAACCCATTCACTATTGTTCATTAATAAACTCTGCATATTGTATTCATCAATAGGGGTTAAATCCAAATCTGTCCATTCTTTATATGCATCTACACCTGTAGAATCGGCGTAGCCAAGCCTAGCACTATCTAAAAACTCAACCTCCCTTACAATAGCTTTTCTATTAAAAGGCTTTAGTGTACTAAAATTTAAGTGTGTGTTGGTTTGTTGTTTAATTTCTAATCTTTCTACAGTATGGTAATCCTTACTACCTTGGTTTAAATAGGTAGATTGTGCCATAGCAAAACTCGGTAAAATAAAAATAAGTAGATTGAATAAGCTTTTAATAATTTGCATTAGTTTCAGTAATTTAACTTTTATACTTTCAAGATATGCAAAAATACCTTTTTAAAAACATACAAGTAGTAAATGATGGGAAAATTACAAATAAAGATGTTTTAATCAATGGCGAACGTATTGAAAAAATTGACAATTCGATTACTGTAAAAGGTAATTTTATTGAAATAAATGGGGAGGCAAAACATTTGTTTCCTGGAGTGATAGACGACCAAGTACATTTTAGAGAACCTGGCTTAACGCATAAGGGCAATATTTATACCGAAAGTAGGGCGGCTGTAGCAGGCGGTGTTACAAGTTTTATGGAAATGCCTAATACAATACCAAATGCCTTAACGGGTGATTTATTAGAAGATAAATACACCATTGCAAAAAATACATCGTTAGCTAACTATTCTTTTTTTATGGGTACTAGTAATACTAATGCCAATGAGGTTTTAAAAATGAATGCACATAAAAAAGATGTTTGCGGTATAAAAATATTTATGGGAGCTAGTACTGGAAATATGTTGGTAGATAGCCATACCGCTTTAGATAAAATTTTTAGCGAAAGCGAATTACTTATTGCCACACATTGTGAAGATGAACGAATTATAAAAATTAATTACGAAGCCTTGAAGCAAAAGGGTAGTACACTTAATGCAAATCATCATCCCTTAATACGAAACGAAGAGGCCTGTTACGAAAGCAGCCTAACCGCTATACAATTTGCAAAAAAATACAATAGTCGCTTACATATTTTACATATAAGCACCGAAAAAGAATTGCAATTATTTGGAAATATGTTACCCCTAAAAGATAAACGAATTACTGCCGAAGTTTGTGTACACCACCTACATTTTACGGCAGATGATTATGAAAAATTGGGTTACAAAATAAAATGTAACCCAGCAATAAAAGCCCCACACAATAAAGAGGCTTTGTGGAAAGCCTTGCTAGATGATAGGTTAGACGTAATAGCTACAGACCATGCACCACATTTGTTAACAGAAAAAGAGGGAGATTATGGCCATGCCCATGCAGGCTTACCATTAGTGCAACATCCATTATTGTTAATGTTGCATTATTACCAAAAAGGTAAAATATCATTAGAAAAGATTGCCCAAAAAATGAGCCATGCAGTAGTAGATTGTTTTGCTATTGAAAATAGAGGATATATTAACGAAGGATATTTTGCCGATTTAGTGGTGGTTGATACACAAAAAACACATAAGGTAACCAATCAAAATATTTTTTATAAATGTGGGTGGAGTCCTTTAGAGAATTTTATGTTTTCTGCATCTATAGAAAAAACATTTGTAAATGGTAATTTGGTTTGGAATGATGGAAAATTTAATGAAGAGAGTAGGGGGCAAAGGTTGGTATTTAATAGGTAATCGTTAATTGGCAGTTGGCAGTTGGCAGTTAGCAGTTGGCAGTTGGCAGTTGGCAGTTGGCAGTTGGCAGTTGGCAGTTGGCAAATAGTTTAAGTGCAAAGCAAATTAGTGTAATTCGTAATAATTAGTGTAATAAAAATAGAGCAAAATTGGAAATAGACAAAACCACCTTAAACGATATATCCATATTTAACACAGAGGAAGACTTATCTATTTTTAGTAAGTTAAACTTATGCAATACCTTAAATGGAAAGGAGCAATTATATTATAATTTTAATACGCCATTAAAAACTGTAGAGCAAATACAAGGCGTACAAAAAACTATACAACTTTTAATTACTAAACAAACAGTATTACCCTCTATAATTAGCAATGGTACAATAATGGTGGTAGAAAAATTTTTTACCGCCACCATTGATGAAATACCAGAAAATGGGACTGCTTTTCAAACATTTAATTACAAATTTTTACATGGACCAGATTATTCTTTAGTAAAATACAGTGCACAACATTGCTTTGATTTTATAAAAGGAATGCAACAATGGGTTGATGTTTTGTTGGATGAAAATACACCATCGCCTTTAAAAGATGTATTGGAAAGTGCAAAAAAATCTCTACAAAAAAATCAATTTGCAATAACAAAAAAACATAAAACTGGTAAAGAATTATCCAACGGAGAATTACTACAACTAGCCCATTTTATTAGATACAAATACAAACTAAATGTACTTGATTTATTAGCTATTCATGCAAAGCTAGATGCTTGGCTTGGCATGGCTAATGCTGTAAAAAAATATAATTTAGTTTCCCCCAATTTTGTTAAAAATGATATGCCTGTGCTGCAAGTAAAAGGTCTGTATCATTTGCTATTGCCAACACCAGTTACTTACGATGTGCTATTAAATGAAGCGGCCAATTTTTTATTTTTAACAGGGGCAAATATGGCCGGCAAAAGTACCTTTATAAAATCGGTAGGGAGTGCAGTTTTTTTAGCACATACAGGTATGGCAGTGCCTGCTTCGCAAATGCAACTTACCTATTTTGATGGTTTGTTAAGTAATATAAATGTGGTAGATAATTTAATAAAAGGGGAAAGTTATTTTTATAATGAAGTGCAACGTATTAAGGCCACTGTTACAAAAATTAGCGACGGAAAGAAATGGTTAATATTAATTGATGAATTATTTAAGGGTACTAATGTACAAGATGCTATGAAATGCAGTACTACTGTAATTGAAGGGCTGCATAAAAAAGTAAATTCTTTATTTATACTATCTACCCACTTATATGAAATAGCGGATGAATTAAAAAAGCATACCAATATTAATTTTAAATATTTTGAAACCGCTATTGTAAACGACAAATTGCAATTTAGTTATCAATTAAAAGACGGCGTAAGTAACGATAGGCTTGGGTATTTAATATTGCAACAAGAGGGTGTGGTGGATATGTTGGAGCGTTTGTAAGTAAATGTTAAATGTAGTTAGTGGGTATATGTGCAAATTAAAAATTTATATATTTTAGCAGTATGGAAAATAACCAATCAACATCAATCGATTTAATTTCAACTAACGAAACCGTTGTTGTAAGCAATACACCTTTAACAATTGGTATTATTGCTATTAGTGCTTTTGCATTATCTTTTTTTGTTCAAACATTTATAGTGCCGGGCATTGGAATTATTCTTTTTTTAGGAGCTTTTGTTTTATCAATTATTGGTTTAGTTATTTCCTCAAAATATAAAAAAAAATACGCCGATATTTCTACAGAGCAAAAGCGAAAATTACAGTGGGGTAAAGGATTATCTTTAGCTACTTTAATTTTATCAATAGCATCAATAATAGCCATAGTTTCTTTAATTGTATTTATAGGTGTTAATGGATTTAGCAGATAAAAAATCTTAACTAAGGGTATAGATTATCTTACTCACTTAATCCTTTACTTTTGTATAAATATGATTGAATTATATAACTGTCGTAAACTTATTATCCTAATAAGTGTTTCTTTTTCTCTTTTCACTTATTCTTCTTGCAAAAACAAGAAGAAAGAAACTTCTTTTGATAACTTTCAATACAAACAATTTAAAGACTCATTGTTGGTGAGTGATACCAGTAAATTACCTGATACGGTTAATTTATTTGATTCCGATGAATTTACCCCAAGTGAAGATTCGGTAAAAGATTTATTAATTCAAATTGATACCATTTGGTCAAGAGAACTTGCTTTTATGAATAGAATAGATTCTTTAAAAAAACGACTAAAAAAACTGCCGGGCTTTTCACCTGAGGAAAAATTAGCCATAAAGGATAACATACGTATTGTAGATTCTTTTTTACTAGCAAAAGATACAGCAGATAAAAACAGCTGTAAAGAAAAAGAGTGCATTTTATACGCTGAAATAGATAAAAAAACACAAACATTGTATGTATACATGCTTGGTACATTAAGAGATAGTTTTTTAATTTCTACAGGTGTTGGCAAGTACGAAACGCCCAATTTAAACCTTCATCCAAGTGGGCCGGTGCTAACAAAATACAGTTCAAAAAAATTCCCTGGAGGTAATTACAGCGGATTAGGCAATATGCCTTATGCCATTTTTTTAAAAGGTGGTTATGCCCTACATGGCACCACTCCTGGTAATTTTATAAAGCTAGGCACAAAGGCATCTCATGGTTGTGTACGTATGCACCCCGATAATGCTAAAGTATTTAATGCATTGGTAAAAACGGTAGGCATTAATCAAACTTGGGTGTCCATAAAAGATTCTATTAAATAATTTTTTTCATTTTTTCTAAGTAAAATAACTTTACAGTACTAATAAAATGTATGCTTAGAAATAGGAGGGTTGAAAAATTATTTTAAAATTATTTGTTATAATTTGTTATAACAATTGTAATTTGCAAAAAATACTATTATGCAAAGCCTCTCATTAAAAGTTAGAAAAATTGGCAACTCCAAGGGTATTGTAATTCCTCAAAAATTTTTACAATTAGTAGAAAATGAAAAAGAAGAGATAACAATAGAAGTAGATGAAAATGGTATTTTGTTAAAAAATAATATCGTCAAGCCTAGAAAAGGCTGGGCTACATTTTTTAAAAAAATGGCTAAAAATAATGATGATAAATTAGTATTGCCAGATGTATTTGCAGATGAAAACCTTGACGAATGGAAATAGAACAATACGAAGTGTATTGGGTTAACCTTGACCCTACTGTTGGTAAAGAAATGAAGAAAACAAGACCTTGTGTAGTACTCTCTCCAAATGAAATGAATGCCTATATTGGAACAATTATTATAGCTCCATTAACATCAACCCTACGGACTTACCCATCAAGGGTTAGTTTTAACTTAAATGGCAATGCAAATATGATTGCAATTGACCAAATAAAAACAATTGATAAAAAAAGAATAGGAATTAAAGTAGGAAAATTAGATGCCAAAACAATTACATTAGTGAAGCAGATAATTGATAATATGTTAGTTAAATAAATTAGTAACAGCAATTTAATTTTTATAAATGTTAGTAAAAATCTATGGAAGTGCAGTTTACGGAGTAGAGGCAATAACGATAACGGTAGAAGTTAGTGTAAACAATCAAGGGAAAGATTACTTTATTGTAGGCTTACCAGATAGTGCTGTAAAAGAAAGTTTGCAAAGAGTAGAGAGTGCTATAAAAAGCAATAAATATTTTATGCCACGTACTAAGTTGGTGGTAAACCTTGCCCCAGCAGATATTCGTAAAACAGGTACAGCATTTGATTTACCCATTGCTATTGGCACATTAGGAGCTACAGAACAAATTGAAAATGTTGAAAAATTAAGTGAGTACGTAATAATGGGAGAGCTTAGTTTGGATGGTGAAGTACGACATATAAAAGGGGCATTACCAATTGCTATACAAGCCCGTAAAGAAGGATTTAAAGGATTGATTTTACCAATGGCTAATGCAAGAGAAGCTGCAATGGTAAATAATTTGAATGTTTATGGAGTAACACATATTAACGAAGTGATAGAATTTTTTGCCAATGAAAATTCATTACAACCAACCATAGTAAATACAAGAGAAGAATTTGCTTATGCACAAAGTAATTTTGATATTGATTTTTGTGATGTAAAAGGTCAAGAAAATATTAAGAGAGCTTTAGAAATTGCAGCCGCTGGCGGACACAACGCTATTTTAATTGGACCACCTGGTGCTGGTAAAACAATGTTGGCAAAACGTTTGCCAACTATTTTGCCGCCACTTAGTTTGCAAGAAGCTTTAGAAACAACAAAAATACATAGTGTGGCTGGTAAATTACCAGAGAATGCAACGCTAATTAGTAAACGACCTTACCGTTCTCCTCATCATACAATTTCCGATGTTGCTTTAGTGGGTGGAGGTGGTAACCCACAGCCCGGAGAAATATCGTTAGCACATAATGGCGTTTTATTTTTAGATGAATTACCAGAGTTTAAACGTACCGTTTTAGAAGTTATGCGGCAGCCAATGGAGGAGAGAAAAGTAACTATTAGTAGAGCAAAAGTGGCGTTAGATTTTCCTGCAAGTTTTATGTTAATAGCTAGTATGAATCCTTGTCCATGTGGCTTTTTTAATCACCCCGAAAAAGATTGTACTTGCGGCCCAGGGATTGTACAAAAATATTTAAATAAAATAAGTGGTCCATTACTTGATAGAATTGATTTGCATGTAGAAGTTACGCCTGTAGCTTTTAGCGAACTAAGCAGCACACAAGAATTTGAAAAAAGTGAACGTATAAGAGAAAGAGTTATTAAAGCAAGAGATATACAAACCGAACGTTATAAAAACAGTGAAGGCGTTTATGCCAATGCACAAATGAGCAGTAAACAATTAAAAGAAATTTGTGTAATTAGTACACCTGCACAAAATTTATTAAAAACGGCAATGGAAAAACTAAACCTTAGTGCAAGGGCTTACGATAGAATTTTAAAAGTAAGCCGTACCATAGCTGATTTAGAAGGCAGCGAAAACATACAACCACAACACTTAGCAGAAGCCATACAGTACCGTAGTTTAGATAGAGAGGGCTGGGCAGGATAGGCTATGAAAATTTCAATAATTATACCAACTTATAATGAGGCTGAAACTATTGTTGAGCTCATCATCTACCTAAAAAAAAATAATGCTACACAAATTATTGTTAGCGATGGAGGCAGTACAGATGATACTATTTTGTTAGCAAAAAAGGCTGGTGCAATTGCGGTGGTATCCCCCAATACAGGAAGAGCAGCACAAATGAATTATGGAGCCTCGTTAGCTACGGGTAATATTTTATATTTTGTACATGCCGATAGTTTTCCGCCAATAACTTTTGTAAGTGATATTATAAAAGCGGTGGAGCAAGGTTATAATTTAGGTAGATATCAAACAAAATTTAATTCCACAAAATTTTTATTAAAATTGAATGCTTGGTTTACAAAGTTCGATTGGTTTATGTGTATGGGCGGCGACCAAACATTATTTGTAACCAAAAATTTATTTGTAATGAGAGGAGGGTATAAAGAAAAAATGATGATTATGGAAGAATATGAATTTTGTGAAAGAGTAAGAAAAGATGAACGATATAAAATTTTTAATAATACCGCTTTAGTAAGTGCCAGAAAATATGAAGGTAGAAGTTGGTTGCAGGTACAAAGAGCAAATTATATTGCCATTAAACTATATAAAAAAGGGGTTTTGCCAAAAAAAATTGTGGATAGATACAAAGAGCTATTGGCAATAAAAAATCCACTTTAATAAACAATACGTAATTATAGCAATGGATAGAATACTTTCTGGAATACAGCAAGTGGGTATTGGCGTAGCCAATGCCAAGGAGGCATTTAAATGGTACAAAAAATATTTTGGTTTTGATGTGGTTGTATTTAAAGATGAAGCCACTGCAACTTTAATGCAGCAATATACAGGTAATACTCCACAGGAAAGGGTAGCTATTTTAGCATTAAACTTACAAGGGGGTGGAGGGATAGAGTTTTGGCAATTTAAAAACCGTACACCAAGTGCTGTAAATTTTACAACGCAACTAGGCGATTTAGGCATTTTTTGTATAAAAATTAAATGCCAAAATGTACGAACAGCCCATGATTTCTTTTACAGAGAAAAGCTTACAATTTTAACGAATCCACAACCCAACTCATCAGGGTATTTACACTTCTTTTTAAAAGATTTAAATGGCAACTTAATTGAAGTTATAGAAGAATATCATTTCTTTACCACTACAAAAAATTTTACTGCCGGTATATTTGGAGCAATAATTGGAGTAAGTAATATGGAACAATCTATACTTTTTTATAAAAATATTTTATTGTACGATACTATTGTTTATGACGAAACAGGCTATTTTAAAAACTGGGAAAACATAGCAGGGGCAAAACATAATTGTAGAAGGGTATTATTAAAACAAAGTAAAAAAAAGGAAGGCGCTTTTGCAAATTTATTTGGGCCAACTCAAATAGAGTTGGTACAAGTAATGGATAGAGTGCCACAAAAAATTTATGCCAATCGTTATTGGGGCGATTTAGGTTTTATTCATTTATGTTTTGATATTAACGGTATGCCATTGCATGATAAAGTTTGCCAGCATTTTAACTATCCACTTACAGTAAATAGTAATAACAGTTTTGATATGGGTAACGCTGCAGGCCAATTTGCCTACAACGAAGACCCTGATGGTACTTTGATAGAATACGTGGAAACACATAAAGTGCCCATCATAAAAAAATTAGGTATCTATCTTAACCTAAAAAAACGAAACCCAGCTAAGCCTTTGCCTAACTGGGTTGTAAAGTGTTTACGGTTTCTTTAATACGTAAACGTTATATCTTTTTCTTCATCTACATCATTTAAAAATGGTAACAATTGGTAACTTAAATTTTGGTACTCAATTAATTCTACCGTTTTGTTAAAAACGGTATTTGTACTCCATTCAATTGTAATAAAAATATTTTCTATTAATTTATTCATCCCTAATAAGTAATAACCTCCATCAATTGCACCGCCAATTACTGCATTGTTATTTTGTAATTTTTCAAATGCTTCTTCAATAATTTTAGTAGTTATCTCATAACAATCGCTACCAATTATACAAACATTTTTGTAGCTTGATGTAAACAATTCTTCAAAGGCATTTTTCATTCTTTCGCCTAAATCGTTACCTTTTTGTAATTTTTTTTCGCAACCATTCCATAAATCATTACCATTTAAAAAATCGGCATAATACACAAATACTTTTACCGATAAATTTGCTGTAATGGATTGTGTATGTTGTAATAATTGCTGATATACTTGCAACGCTTTTTCATTACCAATTGTAGCTGCTAGCCTTTTTTTTACTTTACCTAAAACAGGGTTACGTACAAATATAATTAAGGCATTATTATTCATTGTGTAAAATGCTGATTGTTATGATAATTAAGATAAGTTATGTGTTGCTGGAACGCTGATTATGATGAAGAATAAGATTATTTGCGATACAGGTTGATGTAAAAAAAATCATACCAAATCAGCGTTCAATCTCTAACAACATCCACCACCGTCGTAAAACCAAGTGCTATCACTAATAAAAATATCATCTCGTTTTAATGATGTTAATGCTCCACCAGTTTTATCACATACGGCTAATGGCATATTAGGCAATAATACGTGGCCTTTGTTATCATCAAAACTTTCTTCGCTACCAAAATAAATGGCTGTTTTTCCTGTAAACACACAAGGGCCATCGGCAGGCATAGGGTCTTTAATGGCACATACTTCTATACTTTCAATATAAATTAATTTATCGGTAGCATAATTTTTGGGGTCTAAAATACGATATGGTCTTTTAGCTCTAATTTCCACCGTACCAAAGCCAGCATCTGTAATCATTTTTATATAATCCCATAGTGGTAAGCTACCGCTTAAACACAATGCTCTTAATCGTTCATCTTCTTTTAATGCTTCTGGCATTACAGCATCGCAAATTGGGTCGCTCATTACTAAACGGCCTCTTGGTTTTAAAACTCTGTACATTTCTGCTAATGC
>JANNWD010000094.1:0-2257 GCA_031408315.1 Bacteroidota bacterium | reverse complement strand
AGGAAACAATAAGCTTTGCGGTGAATGAATTATTTTCACAATTCTTTGCACGGATTTACAAAGAAATTCCTAATTCTAAACTTGCAGCTTTTAGTAAACTGAAATTTATAACAGCGTCAAATTTTGAAAAATTTAGAAGCTATTTTAGAGCAGAATATTTAAATGGTTTTGTTTGTCGAGCAAACACTTTTGATAATGTAAAAGGAAATTTTCCAATAAGTTTCCTCATTTGGAATTTAGAAAACAAGACTCAAATTGAAAATATTTTATGTAAAGTGATTGACAATGAGGGAAACATTGAAGGGGAAAAGAAATTTATTTCTGTACGGAAAGGACAAGTAATAAACGATTGGCTCAGAAATTATTATGACAACAAAAATATTATTGGTTATTTAAGGTTTGTTGGTCCAGATTTTCAAGCAAATTCAGGAGTTTATATTACTAGTAAGCCAAAACAAAGTGATATTAAAGAATCGAGAATACAAACAATAACAGAAAACAATTTGATTGTAATGTCAATTTATATTGCTGTTCGATTTTGTATTGATTTTACTTGGCTCAATGACAGAGACCAATTTTTAAATCCAAATGACAATTGGAAATCCGATAAAGAATTTCACAATGACTGTTTGACATTTACTCTTTTCAATGGGCAGAATAGAATTATGTCAGTAAATAAAAACTATTGGATACCGTTTACAGAACTAGAAGTAAACGCAAAAGAAAAATTTGCAAGTAATTTTATGACAGATTTTATTAGTGGAAAATTAAAAACAGAACAATCAAGTATTACTTTATTTTACGACAATACAAAAATTGATAGATATGATAACAAACCACTAAAATTTTCAGATGAAGCAATTGCTGTATTTGATGCCGGCAGAGAACTTTGGAAATATTACCATTCAAAAAAAGACATTAATGTGAATGCAAGTTTTTATGAAATAAGAGAATATTTTCAAGGACGTAGCGACAAAGGAATAATGAAATCAAAAAGTACAGACGAAAAGTATACAGAATTTATTGGCAATTTAAGAGAAAAATTAAATTTACTTGCCGACAAAATAAAACCGAAAACATATGAGTACGAATTTTTAAAAGACTAGCAAAAAGTTTTCACCAATGCCTGTATCTTTTCGCTTTTATTGATATGGAAGCAAAGCCAAGTGACTAGCCTACCAACAAATATGCATACTTATACATTATTAAATAGCACTCCACTACAAAATAGTAAAAGTATTGCTCTGTTATTCCTGTTGGTCTTGAATACCAAAAGGGGGCGTTAAAAATGGATAATTCTTCTTATTCACCCATAAGTGAGTAACACAACCAAAATACTATCAAATATAACTACTGCGTTAACAAAATTTTAATGTGCAAAATCAACCTCAAAGTTTCCTTTTATCCTCTCTATACTTGGATTAAAATAACCAAATTTTAAATTAGGAAATTCTTCTTTAATTAAAGCAAGCATTTGTTTCATACCAATAAAATCTCCTGTTTCTGTAACACCAATTTTACCTAAATACCAATCTGGGTCTATATTAAAATTTCGCCATTGAATCATACACAAATCAGTTTCTTTAATTAGTTTTCGTAAAGCCTCATATTCTTCCACACTATCCGTCATTCCTGGAAAAACAAAATAGATAATACTTGTCCAACCGCCATAACTACGTACAATTTTTAAGCTTTCAATTAAATCGGCAAATACATAATTGTTGGGTCTATAATAGGGTGTGTAAATACTTTCTCTTGCACTATTTGTACTTACCCTCATACTGTTTAAACCTGCTTCACACAAGGCTTTAACAGCATCTGGCTTGCTGCCATTGGTATTAATATTTATACTTCCTTTTTGTGTATGCTTACGTATTTCAATAATAGCTTCTCTTATGGTTTCCCACATTAACAATGGCTCACCTTCACATCCTTGCCCAAAACTTACTAGCGGATAAGGAGCAGTTTCTAAATGCGGCACAGTAAACTCTACAATTTCTTCTGCAGTAGGTTTAAACGTTAATCTATCTTGTGTACTTACAATCGTTTCTTCTTGCGGTTGAAAACTTATGCAACCAATACAATTTGCATTACATGCAGGGCTTGCAGGCACAGGGCATTCCCATCTACCTAAAGCAAAATTTCTTGCCGCTGGGCAAGTGTACGTCATACAACAATTTTCCATTAAATGTTTTACCAACCGGTTGTTGGGGTAAGCAGCCAATAAATTTTGCGTTCCCTCCTCAATTTTTTCTTG
>JANNWD010000093.1:0-1641 GCA_031408315.1 Bacteroidota bacterium | reverse complement strand
AAAAAAATTAAAGCAAAGTATTTTAAAGCATGAAGATGACTTATATGATGCATTAAATAAAGATTTAAAAAAAAGTAAGGAAGAAACTTGGGTAACTGAAACGGGTATGGTGCTATCGGAATTAAGTGCTGCCCTAAAGCATTTAAAAAGTTGGATGGAGCCAGAAAGAGTAAGTACCAATTTATTAAATATGCCAAGCAGTAGTAGAATAATACCAGAACCGCTTGGGGTTGTGTTAATTATTGGTCCATGGAATTATCCTTTTCAGTTGGTAATAAATCCTTTGATAGGGGCTATTGCTGCTGGTAATTGTACGGTAATAAAAGCAAGTGAATTTGCACCTGCAACAGGGGCGGTAATAAAAAAAATTATTGAAGAAACCTTTGAAGCAAACTATATTTTATTTGTAGAGGGAGATGGGGCAACTGTGGTACCTGCAATGCTAAATAATTTTACGTTTGATCACATTTTTTATACAGGTAGCACAGCTGTGGGCAAACTAATTTATAAAATGGCTGCCGAAAAATTAACTCCTGTTACTTTAGAGCTTGGGGGCAAAAGCCCTTGTGTGGTAGAAGAAGATGCCAATATAAAAATAGCAGCTAAACGAATAGCTATTACCAAATACAGCAACTGTGGGCAAATGTGTGTAGCGCCAGACTATGTGTTAGTACATAAAAATAAAAAAGAAGAATTAGTTGCGTCACTAAAAAAAACGGTTTTAAATTTTTATAGTGAAGATGTTGCTACCGATTATAATTATGGAAAAATAATTAATGAAAAACAATTTGATAGACTTGCCAACTATTTGCAACAAGGAAATATTTTATATGGTGGTAAAACAAATAAAGATGAATTATTTATAGAGCCCACAATTATGGATAATATTTCGTTAGAGGATAGCATAATGAAAGATGAAATTTTTGGTCCTATACTTCCAATTATTACTTACACCACAAAAGAAGAAGCATTAGCCATAATTGAAAAAAATAAAAATCCTTTGGCGTTTTATGTTTTCACCTCTAGTAGTTCCAACGAAAATTTTTGGATAAATAATGTAGCCTTTGGTGGTGGTTGTGTAAATAATGCAAGCTGGCATTTTACTAATCATAATTTGCCTTTTGGAGGAAGAGGATTTAGTGGCACAGGTAATTATCATGGAAAAAATAGCTTTGATACATTTAGTCATAAAAAAGCCATTATGAGAACACCTACATGGTTCGATCCTTCTATAAAGTATCCACCATTTAAGGGTAAGTTGGGTTTGTTTAAAATGATAATACGTTAACCAACTTTTCACAAAGAAATTTGTATACCAATGTTTCTGTTAGTTGCTTTTGTACTTTTGAGAGATAAAATTTAAATCATGAAAAAACTAAAACGCTTATTAATTGTTATACTTTTACTAATTAGCACTTTTATAGTTTATGTATTAGTAGACAATCTCAATGTAAAAAATATGACGCTCAGGCAAAAAGTTTTAAAAACACTTTACCCAGCTTTTATTTGGATAACAAAAGCTTCTGGGAAAAATATGGAAAAACTAAGCGGTACAAAAATCCCCATTGTTTCTTTTTATACATTAAGCGATACGCTAAATAATAATACAGGTTTAAATTTTGAAACATTAAAAGGTAAAAA
>JANNWD010000092.1:0-3479 GCA_031408315.1 Bacteroidota bacterium | reverse complement strand
ATAGCTGGGAGTTGCCGATCCGATTGCGCGTCTATCTCGGCAAAAAGGTCGCAGCGGGGCAGGCGCTCGACTCAAACGACGCCCTGTGTTGGACGCTGGGCCATCCGCTGCTTTACCCGAGAACACCTGTCACTCGGTGCTTTGCTGAATTTTGCGAACTTTGGAAAATTCGCTTCGACGCGCAGTTTCCGAAAGGGCTGTCCGTCCGCGAACCAAAGGCGCGGTTGAATTTTCAATATCGCTCTGCAAGCTCGGAGTTCAGCGCGACGGCGACGGTGGACAATTTGCCGGATGTCGGGGCGATCAACGGGCCGATTTCCAAATTCGAGTCGCTCTTGGGTTCTTGCAGCGATGAGCTTGATCCGCTCAGCCGATTTCTTGGTCGCAATTCTGCGGAAAACGACTCTGCGATTGCCGGTGCGCTCCTGCCTAAGGCGCTTAGGCACAACGCCAAGCAATCGAATTTTGGTCAGTTTTCGCAGTTCCTAGAAAATGCCTGTCACAATTCCGGCAATGCGGAAGTTGGAATCCCTGAAATTTTGGCGAAGCTCGGCTTTCCGGACGCGGGGAAGGCCGACGAGAGACGCGCATTGCATTTGAAGCGGTTCCCGGAATTGTTCGACGCCGCTGGTTTCGGCTTTGAACCTGATAAGCGTTTCGGCCATGCCCCCAGCCTTACTGAAGATCTGAGACTGTGCGTCTTCCCGGCTGACCAAGGCGGGTCAGTCAATGCCAACAGACCGGAATATCTGGCTGCAAGGACAATGGCTGAGATTGCGGCATTGGCGGCTCGGGCCGACGATCTGGTGGTGGATGCGGAAATTGCGTCGATTACCGCCGACCTCGTTTCCTTCCCTGAAATCTCTGACTTGGACCGCTTGCGCTTGCGCGCTCATGCGATGGCGTTGCTTGCCAATCCCTCCAAACTGAAAGCCGCGACGAAGCGGTTGTGCGAGTTGCCAGAAAAGCAGCGGCAAGCTGCGCTGGCTTCTGCCGTTCGCGCAGTGCTGGCCGATCAGCGTATAACACCAAGCGAAGTGCGCTTTCTGGAAGGGCTGTATAAGGCGCTAGGGCTTCCCCAGGATGAAGTTTATTCCCGGCTGCATAGCGGGGAAGCTGCTGCCAAGCCCTCAAGCAAATCGGTCCGACCTTCTACACAGGGGTCGGGGAGCGAAGCCGCTGGCACCGGAATCGACCATGAGAAATTGGAGCGGCTGAAGGCGGAAACGACGGCCGTTTCCGCAATGCTCGCGTCCATCTTTAAAGAAGATGAAGGCCCAGCAAGGCCTGCTGATGACAAGCCAGTAATCGCGGCGGAAATCCCCGGACTCGATGCGGCACATTCAAGCCTGCTCGTTCGGCTGACTGAGGCACCTTTGGACAGCGACGCATTTGAGGTTATTTGCCGCAATCACAAATTGTTGCCGAGCGGCGCAATCGAGACCATCAACGATTGGGCGTTCGATGCCCTCGATGACTATGCGGTTGAGGAAGGCGAATTAGTCTGCATCCAAGAACACCTGATCGAACCGATCAAGGCAATGAGAAAAGCGATATAGCCGCAATGAACCCGATCAAGCCACGCGAACGCGATACCGTTATTCAAGCCCTTGTCGCTGGTGTGGTGCCGCGTGTGGGGCTGCACCACATTCAAGTCGGTCGTGCTGCGGAGGTTGGGGCGCTTGTAAAAGATATTGATCGTATCGCCGATGGCGGCTCGTCCTGCCGCTTCATCATCGGTGAATATGGCGCGGGCAAGACGTTCTTTCTCAGCTTGATGCGGCTCATCGCCTTGGAACGGCGCTGCGTTACCATTCATGCCGACTTGGCACCTGATCGGAGAATACACGCGACCGGCGGGCAGGCTCGTGGCCTTTACGCCGAAGCCTTGCGAAACATGGCGACGCGAACCAAACAGGAAGGCGGTGCGCTTCCCAGCGTTGTCGAGCGCTTCATTACCGAGTGCGTGAAAGAAGCGAGCGAACAAGGGCTGGACGTTGAGCCCATTATCGACAAGCGGCTTGCTGCGCTGCAAGAGCTGGTTGGCGGGCATGATTTCGCAACCGTGCTGAAAGCCTATTGGCAAGCAAGCGAAGACGGGAATGAGGCATTGAAGGCATCCGCGCTGCGTTGGCTGCGGGCGGAATTCAGCACCAAAACCGAAGCCAGACAGGCGCTGGGCGTTCGCAATATCATTGATGATGGCGACGTATATGACAGCCTGAAACTGCTGGCGCAGTTCGTCCGGCTGGCTGGTTATTCGGGGCTTGTGGTTGTTTTCGATGAAATGGTGAATCTCTACAAGCTGCAAAGTGCGCAAGCTCGAAATCAGAATTATGAGCAAATCCTGCGGGTCGTGAACGACATGCTGCAAGGGAACTCCGAAGGTGTCGGCTTCATCTTCGGCGGAACTCCAGAATTTCTGATGGACAGCCGACGTGGCCTGTTCAGCTACGAGGCGCTGCAATCGCGCCTCGCGGAAAACCAATTCGCAGGGCAAGGGTTGATCGATATGTCCGGGCCGGTGATCCGGCTTCAGTCGCTCTCGCCTGAGGAATTGTTGATTTTGTTGGCGAACATTCGCACAGTGTTCGCGCTGGGCGATCCGGCTCGCCATTTGGTGCCCGACGAAGCATTCGCGGCATTTATGGCGCATTGCAACCAGCGTATCGGCGAAGCGTATTTCAGGACGCCGCGAAATACGATCAAGGCGTTCGTTCAACTCCTTTCGATCTTGGAACAAAATCCGTCGGCGCAATGGTCTGAAATTATTGGGTCAGTTTCCGTCGATGAGGATGAGCCGGAAATCGAACAAGGCGGGGATGCCGACGACGATGAACTCGCCTCGCTCACCCTCTAAGCCTGACGACGCATTTTCGCTCTTGCATCCTGCTGTCCAAAAGTGGGTTCGGGATCAAGGGTGGACAAAACTGCGCGAAGTGCAAGAAAAGGCTATCCTGCACCTATCGAACAGCAACCGCGACCTGTTGATTTCCGCGACGACGGCAGCGGGAAAGACAGAGGCTGCATTTCTTCCGCTCCTAGGAAAAACTGCCGCTCGACATGAGGCGGGCATCTCGATCCTCTATGTCGCGCCGCTGAAAGCCCTCATCAACGACCAATTCAAGCGATTGGGTTCATTGTTTGAGAAACTAGAAACTCACGTTGTTCGTTGGCATGGCGATGCGCCGCAAGGCCCGAAAAACGCTACGCTCAAAAAGCCGTCGGGCATTGTGCTGATAACACCCGAGTCTATTGAAGCGATGCTTATTCGTCGGCCAGCTTCTGCCGAGGCACTTTTCGCCAATCTCGACGCAATTATAGTCGATGAACTCCACGCATTTTTGCAAGGCCCGCGCGGACTGCACTTATCCAGCTTGCTGCATCGCATTGAATTACTCAACGACCGACGCCCGCAGCGCATCGGTTTGTCGGCCACGATGGGCGATCTCGAATATGCCGCAAAATGGCTGAGCAGC
>JANNWD010000091.1:0-1568 GCA_031408315.1 Bacteroidota bacterium | reverse complement strand
CTGCAATCCCATCGTCCAATTTTGGATATCCTGCTCCGCGCTCGATGGGACTTTGCTCATGGCATCCAGCATGATTATTTCGATCATCCCAATACTGTCGGCTGGACAAGAATAGGTAATGATGAACATCCTGAATCGATGGCTGTCGTGATGGGAAATGGCAGTGCTGGCACAAAATGGATGAATGTCGGCAAACCAGACACCACCTATACTGACATCACCAAGGCTATTGCTACAACCGTCGTGACTAATGTCGATGGTTGGGGTGATTTTGCCTGTAAAGGTGGTTCTGTATCTGTCTGGGTGCCTGTTAGTTAGGCTTTAGGCTTCAGGTTTTAGGCTTTAGGCTTTAGTAATGATCGACGTAGTTCACTAATTGCCACACCAGTACCTTTTTCCTTGGCAATTGTGAAGCAAGGATCGATCGTGTCTGGAAGCGATATATTTGGAAAATAACGACTAGTTTCGCTGATTTCATACTTACCAGCTATTAACTGATGAATTACTAATTTATACTTTTTAAACAGCCACACTTCTGGCACGTTAAAAGGTAAAAAATCTAGTTCTGAAGTGAAACTAGTCACATCGATTTCAATTGCTAAATCTGGTGGTAAATCTATCTGCCAGTCGATCCGATCTTTACCTACGGCTGCTTGCCAATTGTCGATATAGAAGCAGTAATCTGGCTCAATCCCACCTACGTCTGGCAACTCCATCGTAATCGGTGTAAACGCTTCGTAGTTGCGATCCTGACTTTCCAGAATAATTTCTACGATTCTAGCGATTAAATGTGCTTCTCGTCCGTGGCGGGGTAATGGACTCATTAATAAAATTTCTCCATGACGATAGCGAACACGGGGAATTGAGCCATCACCCCGACTGTCGCGTAACTGACAAAAATCTGACCACGATCCAGGAATTCTGAGGACTGAACCTGGTGGAATTGAAATGCGATCTGCCGAAACAACTGCGTACACGATCGAAACTCCTTAACTAATTGATAATTGATAGTTGTTGGCGAAGCCTCTCCGAAGGAGAATAGTTGCATTTTTAGGATGGAAATTTAGACCCTTTATCTTTATTAGGCTGAGACTATCTAATTATAACAATCTTGAATCTAAATTAATCTGGCGATCGATTACCGATCCATTTCCACCATTGCGTGAGGGAACGAGTTAATACTAGTGGCTTTAATTCAATGGCATTCCGTGCGAGTAAATCTTGGATCGTCTGAAATGCGGCGTATTGAAGCCCTAGAAAACTATCTACAGGGGCATAATAATTGCCCAAAGTAATCGAGCCAGATGCGTAGATTTTGCCTGTCCGATTTGCCATTTCTACTAGTTCAAAATCAGGCGTTACTGTTAACCTGCCAAGCGGATTGATTGGTAAATTATATTGCTGGACTAAATCTTGAAGGAGTGGACTTGCCGTAATTGGTGCATCGACAGCGGTGGCATCAATAATAAAGTCTGACTCTAGCTTAATTTCACCTTTGACTCCCGATTCTGTAACTGTGGTAATCGTGCCGCTAGTACTAGCTCTGGGTAAAACGTGCTGAACTTCAC
>JANNWD010000090.1:0-2352 GCA_031408315.1 Bacteroidota bacterium | reverse complement strand
CGCAGGTATTGTAATAAAATTTGGTGGAGTACGTATTACCGATATGCATGGTTTTTTTGGATTACATCAAATACCACCTGTTGCAAGCATTGTACTTTCACTTTTTACTATAATTGTAATTACTAACTCATTTAATTTAATTGATGGAGTAGACGGGTTAGCTGGTAGTTTGGGTTTATTAACCACCATAGTTTTTGGTACATACTTTTTTTATGCCGGTCAATTAATGTATGGTGTAATGGCCTTTTCTTTAGCCGGCAGTACACTTGCGTTTTTAATTTATAATTTTTCTCCTGCAAAAATATTTATGGGAGATACTGGCTCCTTATTATTAGGATTAATTAACTCTATTTTAGTTATTAAGTTTATTAATATTGCTGGTAGTTCAGTTTCAACCTTTCCTATAGAAGCTGCACCAGCTATTGGTTTTGCAGTACTAATGATTCCTTTATTTGATACACTAAGAGTATTTACTATTCGTATTTTAGACAGACGTTCACCATTTAGCCCCGATAGAAATCATGTACATCATTTTTTGTTAGATATGGGCTTAAATCATAAAATGGTTACTATAACTTGTGTTTTAGCAAATGTTGCTTTTATTGGTCTTGCTTACGCAATGCGTTATATGGGTACCACTACCGTAATTTTAGTTTTGTTGGCATTAGCGTTTTTATTTATAGGGGTTATTTATTATTATAGCCGCTTACGTACAAGGGCTTTGGAACAAAGAGGCATAGCAAAAGCTAACCGAGTAATTAACACTCACAAAGTACTTTCATTAGCATCCGATACTGTTGAGGTGGAGTAAGTCCGTATTTCTTATTAAATTTTCTTTTTACACTCATTAACCTTTAATAAGGCTATAACATTTCTTTTTTATAGCTTTGCAGCCATTTAAAAATGTTTTTATGACCGAAGAGTTAAATAGCATACAATCTGAAGCTGCAGCTTCCATGCAAAAGGCAATTAATCATTTAGAGGCAGAATTGGTAAAGATAAGAGCAGGAAAAGCTAGTCCAAATATGATTGATGGTATTGTGGCAGATTATTATGGTACCCCAACTCCTATTAGCCAAATTGCCAATGTATCTACTTTAGATGCCAGAACAATAAGTATTCAACCTTGGGAAAAAAATATGTTACAAGCCATTGAAAGAGCAATTATGATGGCAAATATTGGCATTACACCACAAAATGATGGTGTAAATATTCGTTTATTTTTACCTCCACTTACCGAAGAACGTAGAAAAGAAATGGTAAAAAAATGTAACGGAGAAGGAGAACATGCAAAAATTGCAGTACGTAATATTCGGAGAGATGCTATTGAAGAAATAAAGAAATTACAGAAAGATGGATTGAGTGAAGATGCTGCAAAAGATGCAGAAGCAGAAACTCAACAAACTACAGATAAATTTGTTTCTCTTATCGAAAAGCATTTAGCCGCTAAAGAAAAAGAAATAATGGCGGTATAATATTTAACCACATCTTTCCAAAATAAATTATATGAATTCTGCCAGAGAATTTTGGTTTCTGTTAGTATCCATACCACTCTATACCATATTAATTGGGGCAGAAATTTTATTTAGCAATTGGCAAAACAAAAACTTTTACACTCTTAAAGAAACAGCACAAAACGTTTATTTAACCTTGTTAAATGCAGGGCTAGATGCTTTATTGCGTTGGGCATTTTATGTAAGCGTTTTAATGTGGAGTTACAACCATCATTTTTTTAAAATAGAGAATGTTTTTTTGTATTGGTTTTTGTTGTTTTTATTAGAGGATTTTGCTTTTTACATTGAACATAGAGTAGATCACTATTGCAGAATATTTTGGGCAGTACATGTAACACATCACTCCTCCGAAGAGTTTAATTTAACTACAGGTTTTCGTTCATCTGTTTTGCAGCCAGTGTACAGGTTTGTATATTTTGTACCCATTGCATTAATGGGTTTTCATCCGTTAGATGTTGTTTTTATGTACAGCATCACACAAACATACGGCATATTGGTACACACACAGTATGTAAATAAAATGCCCAACTGGTTTGAGTGGTTTTTTGTAAGCCCTAGCCACCACAGGGTACATCATGCAAGTAATATAATTTATTTAGATAAAAATATGGGTATGTGCCTTATTATTTGGGATAAATTGTTTGGCACTTTTCAAAAGGAATTATCCACCGAGCCTGTAAAATATGGGTTAACCAAACCTCTGCAAAGTCATTATCACCCTGCAAAAATTGTATTGCATGAGTGGCAAAATATTGGTAAAGATTTACAAAAGAAAACTTCTTTTCTGACCAAACTAAAATACCTTTTTAAGCCACCGGGCTGGAGCCATGATGGGAGC
>JANNWD010000089.1:0-7478 GCA_031408315.1 Bacteroidota bacterium | reverse complement strand
AGAAGAATTTAGAAAAGCATTTGAAGCATTACCAAAAGCAGAAAACTAAATGGCATTAAAAAGTGTATATAAGCAAAGCAATGTAAAAAAGCATTCCTAACTTAACGTTAAAAAAATGAAAATGAAAAAGTTAATTGGCACTTTATTTTCTGCAATACTATTTAGTACATCATTTGCACAAATAGATGTAAAGCCAGAGGGCTTAAAAGTTGGTGATGCGGCACCCGATTTTACAGCTACAAACCAAGCTGATAAATCTATCCAGCTCAAAAAACTACTAACAAAAGGCGATGTAGTTATTGTTTTTTATAGAGGTCAATGGTGTCCATATTGTAATAAGCAATTAAGTAAAATCAATGATTCTTTAGATTTAATAACTGCAAAAGGAGCAACTGTTATAGCTATTACACCAGAAACTGCCGAAAATGTGGCTAAAACAATAACAAAATCAAAAGCTTCATTCGATGTGTTGGAAGATAAAGGAATGGCAATAATGAAAAGCTATAAAGTGAATTTTGCCGTTGATGAAAAAACAATTGAAAAATACAAAGGCTACGGAATAGATTTTGAAAAAGCCAACGGAACAAATGGTGCAAATTTGCCAGTGCCTGCAACATACATTATAGGTAAAAATGGAAAAATAAAATACGTTTTTTTTAATACCGATTATAGTAAAAGAGCCTCTGTAAAAGATATTTTAGATAATTTATAACCTGTTTTATACTATACTTTTTTAAACCTAAAAATAATTCAATACTTAAAAGCAATGAATTGAAAATGAAGTTAACTTCATAAAGAATATCTACTGTAATTTTGTTGATATTTTTTCAATTTGAAAACTACTACACTTACATCTTTATATTTTTTACTTTGTGCATTTTGTATTGCACAAACTAAACCTGTGTTGCCAACTGCAAAGCAAGGTATTGTTATAGGAAATATTATTAATGCAGAAAATAGTAAATCTATTGTAGGTGCTTCAATTTCATTAATAAAAATGGGAGTTGATACAAGTAAATTTTTTACTACAAGTGAAAAAGATGGCTCCTTTATTTTTGATAAGTTAGAATTTGGATATTACCGTTTAAAAGTTTCATTTGTTGGATTTGGTAACGCACAAATTGATAGTATTTATTTAAGAGAAGAACGATTTGATTTTGATTTAAATGACATTAAGCTTAGCTCAAAGGCAAACACTTTAAATGAAGTAATTGTTTTTGCCGAAAAACCTTTAATTGAAAATAAAGATGGAAAAATAATTTTTAATGTAGGCGAATCTGCCCTCAGTTCTACAACATCAAGCACAGAGTTATTAAAGCAAACACCACTAGTTAATATTGATAATGACGGTAAAGTTTTATTACGAGGTAAAGAAGTAAAAATTTTAATAGACGATAAGCCTATAGAATTAAATGCTAAACAACTGCAAGATATGTTAGAGAGTATGCCCGGTAGCATGATTGAGAAAATAGAAGTAATGACTACGCCGCCGTCACAATATGCCAATGAACGAGGTGGTATAATTAATATTGTAACCAAAAAAGGTAAAGTAGGCTTTAATGGAAGAGTAAATATAAATTATGGTACAAGGGGAGAAGTAGGAGTGAGTGGAAATATAAGTTATAGAAAAAATAATTTAGCCATAAACATCAATGCAGGCTTTGGGTATAACGAATTTGAAGGCAATAGTTTTAGCAGCAGAAAAAATATTTATATAGATTCATCTAATTATTTTAATACCAATGGTACAAGTAATAATTTAAACCGCCGCCCAAACTTTAGAGCATCTTTGGACTATGAAATCAATAAAAAAAATAGCATAAATTTTATAGCTGGGTACAATGCAAATAACTTAAACAATCGAAATGCAATTGACTACACTAATATTAATTTCCAAAATCAAATTTACAAATTAAGTAACCGTTCTACTGCAATTAGTGCAACTACATTTAGCCCTAATTTTAATTTTACGTATACCCTTAAAACTAAAGATCCTAAAGAGATTTTTAAAATAATAACTGGATATAACTTTAATGAAAACAATACAGCAAGAGATTTTTATCAACAGTTTTTAAATCCAGATTATACTCCAATAGGTACCGACTCAACACAGCAGCAGCTTACAGCCATTAACAATAATACACTTTCAGTAAGAGTTAATTATGATAAGCCTTTGCAAAATAAAAAAATGTTAGTAAACACTGGTATCAATTTTATCAAGTACAATAGCCATAATGTTTTAACCACTAATTTTTTACAAAAACCTACAAATATTTTCATTAAGAATAGTTTATTAAGCAATGATTTTAAATTTCATCAAAGTATTATAAGTTTTAGAGCAGCTTTACGATACGATTTTAAACAAGATTTTAATTTAACCGTGGGCTTATCTTTTGAATATACTCAAATTGATTTTGATTTTAAAAACAATAACACACAATTTAAAAACAGTTATATAACACCATTGCCTTTTGCTACCTTAAATAGAAAATGGGAAAACGATGTTAACCTAACACTTAGTTACAAAAGAACTATTCAGCGGCCTGGTATAAACGAATTAAACCCAAGTGTTGATTATAGCGACCCTTACAATACCCGTTTTGGAAATGCATCTTTACAACCCTATTCTGCAGATAATTTTGATTTTATTTTGGGTAAGTGGAAAAAGAAATTTAACATAAGTGGTTCCATAGGGTACAATGCCTTACAAAATATTTACAGCAATATACGAACGTTACAAACCGATGGAAAAACCACTATTACTTGGCAAAACCTTAGTGGCAGAAAAGAATATGAGGCAAGTATTTGGGGCGGCTATACGTTAAGTAAAAAAAGCAAAGCTAATTTAAGCGTTGGTTATACCTACAATGTATATAGTACATTTGATAGAACCGTTAAATTTTTTAGAAATGGCGGCTCCTTATTTACCACACTAAATGGTAGTTATCAATTTGATGATGTGTTAAATAGCAACGCAAGCTTTACCTTTAATCGCTTTGCCAATCCGCAAGGCACAGTACGTAATAATTTAAGTATGAATATTGGTGTGCAAAGAAAATTTTTTGATAAAAAATTTATCGTTTCTCTAAATATAATTGATCCATTTAGGCAACAGCAAAATAAAACATTTACTTACGGCAACAATTTTGCATTAGAGAGTTTAAGTGCTACTAATACTCGTAACTATAGGCTGGGGTTAAGTTATGTGTTTAGTAAAAAAGTGAAGAAGGTGGTGAAGAAGAAATGATTTTAACTGCAAAGGCACAAAGCCGCTGAGAAAAACTTATGTAATCTTTGTAAATCTGTGGTTAAATTACTTTTATCTTACTCCCCAACCAACTTTCCCTAATCGGTACAATCCATTTAGTCTCCAATTCTTTTTTAGTAAGTACAGTATTATTAAAATACAATGTATCAACAGTAATCAGTTCATTTTCTATAGCGTAATTCAATTGAGATATAGGAATGGTTTGTATTTTATCTTTTACATACAAAGCCATGGTGTGCCTAATAAATAAATCTACGTTGTATTCTTTTTCTATTTGCTTAATTATGTGCACACTACTATCGGTACTGCATCCGCTAACACCTGTAGCCGTTTCATCTGCCATTAAAATAATAAATTGATTAAAAAATAAACCGCCAAACCCTTTTACCACAGCACCATGGCTTTTCCAGTTAGTAGCAAAGGTTTTTAAGGTATTTTCAATTTCTACAACTTCATCCGCCAAAAAGGCACGACTGCATTGGTAAATCCATACTCTGGAGTTGTCGTTAAAATTAGAAGGAATATGTTTGTTATAGTCTAACTCCATAAAAAATTCGAAATTTATAAATTTAAGATTCTATATCGACATTGCCACCAACTCCGCAATATCCAACACCTGCACTTCATCTTCTTTATTACTATTTTTTACGCCATCGGTCATCATGGTATTACAAAACGGACAAGCCGCTGCAATAACACTAGCACCCGTTTGTAAGGCTTCGTTTGTTCTGTGTAAATTAATTCTAGTATCGCCTTTTTCTTCTTCCTTAAACATTTGTGCACCTCCAGCACCGCAGCATAAACCATTACTCTTACAGCGTTTCATCTCAACCAATGCTACATCCAAAGCCTCTAAAACTTTACGTGGGGCCTCGTAAATATTATTAGCTCTACCTAAATAACAACTATCGTGGTAAGTAATTTTTTTACCTTTAAATGTGCCACCTTCGGTCATTTTTATTTTGCCTTCGTCTATTAGTTGCTGTATAAAAGTTGCATGGTGTATTACTTCGTACGTACCACCCAATTCTGGATATTCGTTTTTTAATGTATTAAAACAATGAGGGCAAGCAGTTACAATTTTTTTAATGCCATAACCATTTAATAGTTGTATGTTTTGATACGCCATCATTTGAAACATAAATTCGTTACCAGCTCTACGGGCTGGGTCGCCAGTACACATTTCTTCTTTACCCAAAATGGCGTATTTAGTACCAACTTTATCTAAAATTGTTATAAATGCTTTTGTAATTTTTCGTGCTCTTTGGTCAAAACTTCCAGCACAGCCCACCCAAAACAAAATTTCGGGGTGGTTGCCACTTGCCGCCATTTCGGCCATTGTTGGTACATGCATAGTTGTAAAATTGTTTGCACAAATGTAAAACAAATGTTTTACGATTGTAGTTTGATGCTAACAGTTTATTTTTGTTTTTTTTATAACCAGCAGTAGATTCATTTTTGAACTTCGGTGGCAACTATAGTTAGTTATTTACTTTTTTTAAAAAATGAAAATAACTATTACGTTCATCTGCAACAATCTGGCATCATTATCGACAAATACAGTTAAAACCATAAATTGAAAAAAATATTTTATAAAATAACACATTGGGAGGCATGGCCTTTTAAATTGCTTTATGCTCCAATATCGTTAATGTGGGTTTGGTACATTATAAAGGCAAAATCTGTTTGGTTTTTTACACCCAGCAATCCCAAGCTAACTTTTGGCGGTATGGAAGGTGAGCCAAAAAAAGAAATGTACGATTTGCTGCCAACACAATTATATCCGCCAACATTTAATGTATTACCAAATCAACCATTTAGTGAAATAGAAAATTTATTACAAAAGCATAAAATAATTTATCCTTTAATTGTAAAGCCAGAGGTTGGCGGACAAGGAATACTGCTACGCAAATTAGATAATGCGGCAGATCTTTTGCACTACCATACAAAAATGCCGTTTGAATATATTGTGCAGCAATTGGTTTATTATCCAATGGAAGTAAGTGTGTTTTATATTCGTCATCCAAAAAATGTAAAAGGTATAGTTACAGGGTTTTTACATAAAATCCCATTACAAGTAATTGGCAATGGAGTACAAACGTTAGAGCAATTAATACATAATCATCCCAAAGGAAAAAAAAGAATAGGAGAGCTGCATAGTAAACACAAAGAAAAATGGAATGAAGTAGTACAAACTGGCGAAAAATATATGCTTAGCTATGCCGCCAACCACAACCGTGGTGCACATTTTATAGATTTAAAAAATGACATTGACGAAAAATTAGTAGATGTTTTCGATAAAATAAGTCACGGTATAAACGATTTTTTTTATGGTCGCTACGATATTATGTGTGAAAGTGTTAACGATTTAAAAGCAGGTAAAAATTTTACCATTTTAGAGTATAATGGTTGCGGTGCTGAGCCTAATCATTTTTACGATACAGGTTATACTTTATTAGGAGCTTACAAAGAAATTTTAAAACATTGGAAATTATTGTATCAAATAAGTATGTATAATAAAAGGCAAGGTATACAGCCTTGGGCATTTGGTAAAGGCAAAACGTTTTTATTGCAAACAAAAAAATTATATGCAGCTATGAAGGCGGTGGATGAGAAATTGGAATAGTGAGTAGTGAAATTTAAATAATTAAATTAGTGTAATCATTTCGTAAAATCAAACATCAAAAAATCAAATATCAAAAAATTATTTAAAATATTTGCTTGGGGTTTAATGATAAGTTTTTTAGGAAGCCTACCATTGGGTACACTTAATGTAGCTGCTATGCAAATAGGCATACAAGAAAGTATTTTAAATGCCTTGTATTTTTCGTTTGGTTCGTTGTTGGTAGAAATGGTTTATGTACGGCTAAGCCTTGTAGGTATTGATTGGATACGTAAGCAAGAAAAATTAATGAAAATAATGGAGTGGGTTACCCTCTTAATTATTATTGCCTTGGCAGTTGGTAGTTTTGTAGCTGCTAGCAAAGGCAATGGCGAAACAAAAAACATCTTACTACAAAATAATATGCACCGCTTTTTATTAGGTATGTTTATGTGTGCAATTAACCCTGTGCAAATACCTTTTTGGTTTGGATGGAGTACAGTATTGTTTACCAAAAAAATATTAGAACCTAAAAACGAACAATATAACAGCTACATTGTGGGCATTGGCATTGGTACACTTTTAGGCAATGCTGTTTTTATTTTTGGAGGTAAATGGTTGGTGCAACGTATTGCTAACAGTCAGCAATATTTAAATTGGGTTATTGGCGGCATTTTTGCTGTAACAGCCATTATACAATTAATAAAAATGTTAATGAAAAAAGATGGGGTGTCTAAATTTCATGAAGCAAAATAATACAATCTTTATTTCATAAATAGCCCAAAGGGCTATGTTGAAATATTAGATGGTATTATGCCGACAGAAAATAACTTTGGACTATTTATTAAGTGAAGTCGGTATAAAACATTAGTCCACAATAAATAATTTGCATCCATTTACAGAAGCTGTACGATGTGCTTCACAAACATCACCCACATGATATGTCATTCCTTTTTCTAATAAAAATTTTCGTCCGTCGTTTAACTCTGTTTCCATATTTCCATCTACACAAAAAATTATATGCCCTTTGCTACACCAATGATCGGCTAAATAATTTGCTGTATATTCAACTATTCTTATTCTAATATCATTCATCATAAACACTTGCCAATAGGCTTTGCCTGTTGTGCCACTATGTTCTTCTTTTGGTATAGATACCCAGTCTAAAGTTTGAAAAGGGAAAGATGGAATTTGCATAAACAAAAAATTGATTTAACTAAATAAATTAGTAATTTAGCATTGTTAAAATTAAAGCTAAATGTACGCCATTGTAGATATTGAAACCACAGGAAGTTATGCTAGTGCAAACGGCATTACCGAAATAGCTGTGTACATACATGATGGAACAAAGGTGGTTAAAAAATTTGAAACCTTAATAAATCCGCTACAAAAAATACCATATTACATTACCGCACTTACTGGTATTGACAATGCCATGGTGGCTAATGCACCAACTTTTGCTGATGTTGCTGAAACTTTATTTGAATTATTAAACGATAAAATTTTTGTAGCCCACAGTGTAAATTTTGATTATAGCTTTGTAAAACACCAACTAAAAAATTGCGATTACGATTTGTTTGTAAAAAAATTATGTACCGTTCGTTTGGG
>JANNWD010000088.1:0-6589 GCA_031408315.1 Bacteroidota bacterium | reverse complement strand
CACCTGTGCCAGGGTTGCCAATTCCAAACAATCCAAAACGCATAACCCAAGCAATCATACTAAATAACATAACTTGTTTAATACCAAATCTTTTTAAAAAGAATGGAATAGTTAAAATAAATAAAGTTTCGGAAATTTGAGAAAGGGAAATAATTAGTCCTGAATGTTTTACACCAAATGTTTCTTTATATTGAGGGATTTTTCCAAAATCTTCAATAAAAAAAGTTCCGAACATGTTAGTTATTTGTAAAGCAGCACCAAGTAACATAGCAAATAAAAAAAATATTGCCATTCTATTTTGCTTAAATAAAACTAACGCATCAAGCCCAAGCTTACTGACCCAGCTATTATTTTGCTTTTTATTTTCAGGTGCTACATTAGGTAATGTGAAACTGTATATTCCAGTACAAATCATAGCAATCGACGCAAATAAAAATTGATTTGTATTAGATTTCCATCCCATCAAATCTGTTATCCATAATGCGGCAATGAACCCTATTGTTCCCCACACTCTTATAGGCGTAAATGTTTTTTGAACATCAAAATTATTTTTTGTTAGAATAGCATAACTAACGCTATTGTTTAATGCAATTGTAGGCATGTAAAAACAACAAGTAACAAAAATAGTCCAGTACATTTCTGTACTATTTGTAGCTTTTGTTGCATAAAAAATAATACAACCTGCCAAAAAGTGGCAAATGCCCAAAACTTTTTGTGCTGATAAATATTTGTCTGCTACAATGCCCATTAAAGCAGGCATTAATAAACTTGCCCAGCCCATACTTCCATAAGTTCTTCCAATGGATAAACCTATGCTATCCCCTTCAAGTGGTCCAAAAGTTTTCCCCATATAACCACCCAAAGAAATTAACCATGCTCCCCACACAAAAAATTCCAAAAAATTAAGAACCGTTAAACGTAATTTAATATTCATAATAGCAGTTGTCATTTAAAATGGTAAGATACTTAATATTCATTTTCAAAAAAATATTTGTTAATTGATGGTGTTTGTTTATTAATGGCATAGTATTTGAATTTTTCTATTAAACAATTATAAAAATTTAAATATTACACATGAAAAAATTACTTGTATTTGCATCGGCATTTATTTTATTAGGCTTAACTGCTTGTGATAAAGATGATGATAACAGTTCAATCATTACTACAACAAACGTTACTTCAACTGTAAGTAGTGGTACTTGGAGAGTTACCTATTATTGGGATACCGATCATGAAGAAACCAGCAATTACAATGGGTTTAATTTTATTTTTTCTTCTGGTGGCATACTTAACGCTTCAAATACTTTATTTGGCACTTCTGGTACATGGGTTACAGGGATAGATGATAGCAAAGTAAAACTGGTAATTACATTTACTAGCCCAGCTAGCTTTGTAGAGTTAAGTGAAGATTGGGAAGTAACAGCTAGAACTGATACTAAGGTAACTTTAAGGCATATAAGTGGTGGTGGCGGCGGAACAGATTATTTGACTTTTGAAAAAAATTAAACTTATAAAACTGATTTTAAGGCTGCATGTTGCAGCCTTTTTTATGCAACATACTACCCATAAAATTGTTATTACAACGTACCTTTGCAAAAATTTACAGCATGAGCATTTCAATAGATACGTTAATTGAATCCACCACCCATAATCAACTTAAAACTATTGCCCAAAAAGTAAAAGATAATCACCGCATAACTGATGAGGAAGGTATATTACTTTTTGAAAAAGGCGAACTTCCTTTTGTTGGGGCTTTAGCCAATTTTATTAGAGAAAGATTACATGGTAATACTACTTATTTTAACCGAAATTTTCATATTGAGCCAACTAACGTTTGTGTATTTAGTTGCAAATTTTGCAGCTATAGTAAGTTGTATGCCAAAAAAGATGAAGGGTGGGAATTAAGTATTGATCAAATGCTAGATATTGTAAAAACCTACGATGGCAAACCCATTACCGAAGTGCATATTGTTGGTGGTGTACACCCAAAAATGAATATGGCTTATTTTATAGAGTTGATGCAAAAAATAAAAGCACACCGACCAAATTTGCATGTAAAAGCATTTACCGCAGTAGAGTTAGATTATATGTTTAGAAAAGCAAAACTTACTGTTGAAGAAGGCATGAAACAACTGCACAGTGCAGGTTTGGATAGCTTACCCGGCGGCGGTGCCGAAATTTTTGCACCAGAAATACGAGAACAAATTGCTGCCGATAAAGTAGATGCAAATGGCTGGTTACATATACATGAAGTAGCACATAACTTGGGTATGCACAGCAATGCTACCATGCTTTACGGCCACATTGAAAAATACGAACACAGAATAGACCACATGAGAAGATTGAGAGAGTTGCAAGACAAAACAAAAGGCTTCAACACCTTTATTCCACTTAAATTTAGAAACGAAAATAATGATATGAGTAATGTGCCAGAAAGCACCATTACAGAGGATATGCGTTTGTACGCTATTGCTAGAATTTATTTAGATAATTTCCCTCACTTAAAAGCTTACTGGCCAATGTTGGGTAGGCAAAATGCACAACTAAGTTTAAGCTTTGGTGTAAATGATATTGATGGCACAATTGATGATAGCACAAAAATTTACAGTATGGCAGGTAGCGAAGAACAAAGCCCTAAAATGAGTACTGAAGAATTAGTGCAACTTATAAAACAAGTAAAACGAAAACCAATAGAAAGAGATACTTTGTACAATGTGGTAAAGGATTACAGTGAGGTGGTGGAGTTTTAATTTTTTTCTTTTGTCATTTCGACGAAGTATAAATATATTATTTGGTTACCAGCAATAGTTTTTTATAGCATCATCCTTGCATCGCACTCTTGTACAACATACCTTTATTGGTATTTTACTGTAGCGTAGATTTTAGCAAATACCTTTCGTTAACAATATTAATGTGGTGCAACTCATGCCCACAAATTATCCATGCACAAGCCCTTACACTCATGGTGTAATTGCTGGCAATGCCAGTACGTTTTAACGATGCTGCAGTTTGGTTTTCGAAAAAAGCAAGGGTGCTTTGCCTTACGGCTTTATAATCTTTGCCTATTTTTTTTATGGATTGTTGGGTAGCACTAGCTTGCTTAGCATATTCGTTTTCATCAAAAAAAGGAATGGGGCGTTTATCGTTTCGGGCAAAGCTCATGGCTCTGTAAATTAATACTCTTTCAAAATCTATTAAGTGTTGTAAAATATCTTTTATCGTCCATTTACCTGTGGCGTATGGCATAGTTAATTGTTGTTCGGATAAAGTGGATAAAAGTGCTTTTATATTAGCAGCGTTATCTTTTAATTTTTTAAACACATTTATATCGGCAGATAATTTTTGTAAAAAAGATTCGTAGTAAACGGCGTATTCTAAATCGGTTGGTTTGGGTATTTTTTTCATGCCGCTAAATTATATAAAGTTTTACACTACATTTGATATCCTTTTTCTTTCCATAAAAAGTCTTTTACCAAAGTCCATTTGATATTAGCGTATTTATAGTTGTCATATTCTTTAAAAACAAGTCGCCCTTCCATCATATCTCTCATGTATTGCATGCCTTGCCAGGCAGGGTAAAGTTCGTTTTTGCCTGGTGAAAAAAATCGAGTGACTTTTATTACAACATTTAAAAGCCCAATACCGCCTGGTTTAAATAATTTATATTTTTCTCCAGTAAGTGTTGTAAGTAATTGTACAAAATCGTTACAACTTAATCTATCACCTGCAATGTGTATATACCTTGGTGTATCATTATCTAAAGCCACTTCGGCGGTAAATGCTGCAATATTTTGGGTAGTGGTAAATTCCATAATTTGAGTGGGATTACCCCAACACAAAATACTTTTTTTGCTAAATAAAATTAACGGCATATCGGTAGTTAGCAAATCCATAAAAGCACCGTTAAAAATAGAAGTTGCTTTAATATTTGCTTTATCTAAATAGGTATGAAATTCTCTTCGACAATCCAAATTTCTGTTTTGGCCTACTACTAAATTGGTAAAATCAATAGCATAATCGCTTGGAATAAATTTAGGAACTTTAGCTTCCACAGCGGCTTCTAATAATATTTTTTGTGCATCAATAATAGTATCTCTTAATCCAGATAAGGCAGATACTACACAATGTGCACCAACGCAATGGTTGGCAATTTCTTCTTTTTTATTGGTATCAATTTGGCATACAATAACGCCTTGCTCTTCTAAGTTTTTTATTTTTTGTTTATCTGTGGTTAAACGTACAATTGCTTTTACAGTTGCACCTTTTTCTAAAAGTGCATTTACAATTTTACCGCCTAAATTGCCTGTTGCACCAGCTACTATTATAATTTTACTCATTTAGTTATTGGGTATTATTTGAGTGTAAACAACCGATTGGTTGAAAAGTTTGGTACAGTCATTCGTATTTTATAAAAGCATCGTTATGAACTTGTTCTGTTATTTTTTTCTTTTAATAAGAGAAAAAATAATCTCACTTATACGGCTTACCTTATACAACCCATTAAATTCACAATACCATTTCAAATAGCAATCATTTGCTTTGTGCTAAGACTATCATAGTTTTAAAAACTACCATTATCTGTAATAAAATTGTAATACCAGCCATATGTATGCTGCAGCTACGCCAACACACTTTGCCTTGATTCGACACACTGCAACGGCGGGTTATCTGCGGTTGCGAAGATTAAATTACGATTAAGAATTGGATATGATAATTGTAAAGCATTTAATAAGTGAAACTGGCAAACCCAATAGTACATGACGTTGGTTGGCAATGGAGACTACGAAGGCTTTAGATGGAAAAATGGTAAATGGGTACATGTAAACAAGGTGTTTAACCTAGCTATTCCAGAAAATAAGCCACCTGTGCCTGCACCAATTAAAGAGAGTAAGTTGGGGGAGAATTGATTTTTTAGCAGCAGAGACGTTAATATTTAAAGTTATAAAACTTAAATAATATAGCTTTTATGTAAAATTTCCTCCCCTGCATCTCATACTAAAAAGCATTATGTTAAAAATAAAAATCCCAACACCATGCCACCAAGATTGGAATGCAATGATACCTAATGTACAAGGCAGGCATTGCAACGCATGTGTAAAAACCGTTATCGATTTTACTGCTATGACAGATGACGAAATAAAATATTTCTTTCTTAATAAAAAAAAAGAGGAAAAAGTGTGTGGTCGATTTAGGAATGAGCAACTACGTCGTATTACAATTGATTTGCCTCACAATATTTTCTATACACAAATACCATTATGGAAAAAATATTTAGCGGCTATTTTAATTGTATTTAGTGGTACACTTTTTAGTTGTGATACACATTTAAAAGGTGATTTTGCGACAATTACAGAAACTGAAACCGTTGGTAAACTAATTGAACTTCCACAAAAAGTAGACTCATTAATAAAAGATACATCCTTTTTTATTACTCTTCCATCTCCACAACCTACTACAGGCGTTATAATAGTTCCTCCCACAGAAATTCAAGGTGATATTACCATTGAGCCTATGCCACCACAAATTGGTATGGGAGAAATTGAAGTTGAAGATACCCCTAAGATTGAAGAAAAATATAATAAAGTAGGTGAAATAATGTTTATTGAAAAGATAGATACTGTAGCAAAAAAAATAAAAGACACAACAAACTGCAATACTAAGATATTTTATTAATTATTACAGTTTAATCAGACTACCGAAGTTTTTAAAACTTCGGTAGTCTTGGCAGTACCCATAGATTGCTATTTTAAAAGTAACTATGATTGGGAAGGGTTGAATAATGTTATGCAGTACAAGAGTGCGATGCAACGATGATGCTATGAAAGAATAATGTTTGGACAAAAAATGATACCTATTAATTGCTAGGGGCTTAAGCCCCTAGCAATTAATTAATCATCCAATTTCAATACAGCTAAAAAGGCTTCTTGAGGCACTTCTACATTGCCAATTTGTTTCATTCGCTTTTTACCTTCCTTTTGCTTTTCTAACAACTTACGTTTTCGACTAATATCGCCACCATAACATTTGGCAGTAACATCTTTACGCATGGCACTAATATTTTCTCTGGAAATTACTTTTGCACCAATAGCAGCCTGTATGGCAATTTGAAATTGTTGCTTTGGTAATAATTCCTTTAATTTTTCACAAAGTTTACTACCAAAATGCTGTGCCCTACTGCGATGTATTAATGCACTTAATGCATCTACTTTTTCGCCATTTAGTAAAATATCCATTTTTACAATATCGCTTGGTCTCATATCAATGGGATGATAATCGAACGAGGCATAACCTCTTGTTTGCGATTTTAATTTATCGTAAAAATCAATAACAATTTCGGTTAAGGGCATTTCAAAACTAAGCTCTATTCTTGTGGGAGATAAATAACTTTGGTTGGTAAGCATGCCTCGTTTGCCAATACACAAATTCATAATGTTGCCAATATATTCTGGCTTGGTAATTATTTGTGCTTTAATAAATGGTTCTACAATTACTTCAATCCTAGTAGGGTCGGGCATTTCGGAGGGATTGTTTACAATAATTTTTTCGCCTTTTACCGTTGTTGCTTCAAAACTTACGTTGGGTACTGTAG
>JANNWD010000087.1:0-3636 GCA_031408315.1 Bacteroidota bacterium | reverse complement strand
CAAGAAAAACCTATCGTGGCTTACAATTACTACCGAACCTTTGTAGTGTGTTAAATAACGTTCTAACCACTCAATACTTGGTAAATCCAAATGGTTAGTAGGCTCATCCAGTAGTAAAACATCTGGTGCCATCAAAATCATCTTTGCTAATAAAACCCTCATACGCCAACCTCCACTAAACTCTTTGTAAGGGCGGCTTACATCGGCGTTACTAAATCCTAAGCCTTGTAAAATTTCTTCCGTTTTGTGGTGTACGCTATAACCATCTAACACATCCATTTCGTGTAGTAAATCGGCATATTTAATACCTAATTCATCAGTAGGATTTGTTTCTAATTCCTTGCCTAAATCTTCCAATTCTTTTTCAACCTCCAACACTCTTCCAAAAGCACTCATAGCAACTTGTAAAATAGAATCTTCTGTATCAAAACTCAATAAATCTTGATGCAAAAAACCAATGGTTGTTTCTCTGCCTTTTTCAACTGTGCCAGCACTAAGCCTATATTGCCCTACTAAAATTTTTAACAAGGTAGATTTTCCTGTACCGTTATAGCCAATAAGCCCAATACGTTCGTTAGGATGAATGTGCCAAGTGGCGTTTTCAAAAATTGTTCTTGCCCCAAATTCAAAGGTGGCGTTTTGTAAACCTAAAAGCATTTATAAATTACGATTTTGAGATGTTTGATTTTTGATTTAAGATTGCTAACTACCAACTGCAAACTGCTTAAACGACGGCAAAAGTAACGTAATCGTTAAACTTTATAAAGGAATTAGCGTTATTTGTATTTTTGCACAAATTTTAAAGTATGAAGAAGGCATTTCTATTTCTTTTGGTAGCTGCTGCTGCATTTGCTGCATATTGGTTTTTGGTAAGAAAAACGGGTGGTGGATTTAGTGGCGAAAAACAAAATGCCATTGAACTAAAAAAACACTCTAGTAAGTTTAATACCAGTGTTACTAATATGATGACGGCTTACTTTGGTATGCAAAAAGCTTTTATTGATGCAGATACTGCCAAAGCAAAAGAAAGTTGCCAACAATTTATTGCATTAGTTGATAGTGTTGATTTTAATGAATTAAAAGATGATTCTGCTGCAATTGTACAAAATGCAAAAATGATGTTTAGTGATGTAAAAGCAAATGCAATTTCTTTACTAACCCAAATAGATATTACTGAAATGCGTAAAGATTTTAACATGGTAAGTGAAAATTTATACCCAGCCTTTAAATCAATAAATTACAGTGGAGCTACTATGTATTGGCAAAATTGCCCAATGGCATTTGGAGAAGATAAACCTGCTAATTGGATAAGTAGTACAAAAGAAATAATGAATCCTTACATGGGAAAAAATCACCCAGAATATAAAGCTACAATGTTGCATTGCGGCGAAGTAAAAGATACGTTGCAAGGTAAATAAGAAAAAAAATATCTATGAAAAAAAAGTTGTTTTTTGCCTTGATGATTTTTACTGGTTTGACTTCATTTGCACAAAAAAGAGTAACGCTTAGTGGCTATATAAAAGACTCCTTAACCGGCGAAACGTTGATTAACGCCACTATTTCTATCCAAGGAAAAACAAAAGGCATCAATAGTAATCAATATGGGTTTTTTAGTATTACGTTAGAAGAAGGAACGTATACGTTTGTTTCTTCTTACATTGGCTATCAACCCAATGTTGTGCAAATAAATCTTACTACTGATAAGGTTTTTAATTTTGATTTGTTACCTAAAACAAAAGTATCCGAAGCCGTTATTGTTACCGCAAAAAAAAGAGATAACAATGTAAAAAATGCCCAAATGGGTAAGTTTACTTTACCTATTGAGCAAATAAAAACTATACCAGCATTTTTAGGGGAGGTAGATATTTTAAAAACCATACAGTTATTGCCAGGCGTACGTAATGCAGGAGAAGGTAGTGCAGGAATTTATGTACGTGGCGGCGGCCCCGATCAAAATTTAATTTTATTAGATGATGCACCCGTTTACAATACAGGGCATTTGTTTGGCTTCTTTTCTATTTTTAATAGCGATGCTATAAAAAATGTATCAATTATTAAAGGAGGAATGCCAGCACAATATGGCGGCAGATTAAGTAGTGTTTTAGATATTTCGATGAAGGAAGGAAACAACCAAAAATTTCAAGTAGAAGGCGGGCTAGGTTTAATTGCAAGCAGAATTTCGTTACAAGGGCCTATAAAAAAAGATAAAGCCAGTTTTATTATTAGTGCAAGGCGTACATATATAGATGCGTTGACAAAGCCGTTCATTAAAAAATCGAGTCAGTTTTATGGCTCTGGTTATTATTTCTACGATTTAAATGCAAAGGTTAATTACAAAATTTCCGAAAAAGATAGAGTGTATTTAAGCGGTTATTTTGGTAGAGATGTGTTTGATTTTAGAAATGGAAGGCAAAGTTTAAATGTTAATATTCCTTGGGGAAATGCTACAGGTACATTGCGTTGGAACCACGTTTTTAATAAACGCTTATTTGGTAATACTACTGCCGTTTACAACGATTATAATTTTACTTTTAATGCTGCACAAAATAATTTTGCCGTTAAATTAGCCTCCGGCATAAGAGATATTAGTTTAAAGCAAGATTTTGATTTGTATCCTTTTACTGGTCATAAAGTAAAGTTTGGTGCATTATATACGTACCATAAATTTACTCCATCGGTTGCAAGTGGTCAGCAAGATAGTATTGTATTTAAACCCAATAATGCACAAATAAAATATGCACATGAAGCGGCTATTTATGTACAGGATGATTGGGAAATAAACGATAAATTTAAAATTAATGTAGGATTGCGTTACAGTGGCTTTCAACAAATTGGTGCCTTTAAAATTTATAAAACCGATGACAATGGAAATAGATTAGATAGCACTGTTTTTAAAAAAGGGCAAGCTGTAAAAAGCTATGGCGGCTTAGAGCCTAGGCTAACCCTTCGTTATGCCTTTAATGATGAAACTTCTGTAAAAACATCGGTTACTCGTAATTTACAATATATACATTTGGTAAGCAATGCAGGTACTTCATTACCAACCGATATTTGGGTGCCAAGTACATTTACTGTTAAACCACAAATTAGTTGGCTATATGCAGCAGGGCTATTCAAAAATTTTAAAGATAACATGTACGAAACTTCGGTAGAAGTGTATTATAAAAATATGCAAAACCAAATTGAGTATAAAGAAGGATATACACCCAACACATTAGAAGATACCGAAAACTTTTTTACATTTGGAAAAGGGTGGAGTTATGGAGCAGAGTTTTATGTAAACAAAGCAAAAGGCCGATTAACGGGTTGGATAGGGTATACATTAAGTTGGACGTGGAGGCAATTTGATAAACTAAATTTTGGTGAAAAATATCCTGCTAAGTACGATAGACGAAATGATATGAGTGTGGTGGCTATGTATGAGTTGAATAAAAAATGGAAAGTATCCGCTGTATTTGTTTATGGTACTGGTAATGCAGCAACTTTACCACAGCGTTTTTATATTGCAGGCGGTGTGTTAACGCAAGAGTATAGCCGTATTAATGAATACCGATTACCAAGCTACCACCGGTTAGATTTAGCAGCTACCTTAACCCCAAAAAGTAACGAAAATAGAAAGTGGAAAAGCGAATGGGT
>JANNWD010000086.1:0-16468 GCA_031408315.1 Bacteroidota bacterium | reverse complement strand
GCCCAATAACCTTGTGCTTTATTAGCATTTATATTTTGTGTACTATCTTTTATTTTGTACGATGATATGTAAGAGTTGTACCCAATAAATGAAGCTACAGTTGCATCAATTGTTTGCCCAAGGCCAGTAACTTTTACATTATAATTTTGATAAGCTAATGAAACTCTTAACCAAGTGTAACTACCAGCTGTAAAGCTTGTAACGGGTACACTTAAAAATATTTCGTTATTGCCAGCAAATTTAGCTTTACTAAAATCAATTGCCCTAGCACCGCCTGTGGTAACTTCTGGTGCAAAATATAAAACTGCACCAGCCCCTAATGCCGTTGTAGCAGTTGGTGCTAATTCTAAATAATGAGCACTCATAGTATTAAATTTTGGACTTTGTGCCGCATTACTAGCAGGTATAGTAGATGGCTGCCCAATAGCATTAAGTCTAGCTTGTGTGCTATCAAACTTAAAAATAAAATTAACTTTTGCAGTACTAATAGGTGTTGGTGTGTCACTTTCTTTTTTGCAAGATTGTGTTAAGGGCAATAGTGCCAATAAATAAATTGGGTTAAACTTCATACAGTGGTTTTTTAAATTAAACGTTTAGTTGACGAATTTATTTTTCAATTATAATGCCTCAATTACTTTTATCATTTTTTTTAACATTTCTTTTGTAATATCTAAGTGGGTAACCATACGTACTTGTGTGGGTGAAATAGCAAGGCATAAAATATCCTCTTGCTTTAACCTTTCACATAACTCTTTTGGTGTATAGCTATCAATAACTTCAAAAATAATTATGTTGGTTTCTACAGGCATTATTTTGCCAATAAAATCCTTTTCTATTAAAGCTTTTGCAATTTCTTTTGCAGCAAAATGATCGTAGGCTAATCTATCTATATTATTTTGTAAAGCATAAATACCTGCTGCTGCTAAAAAGCCAGCTTGCCGCATTCCGCCACCAAATACTTTACGTACTCTTCTAGCTTTTTTAATAAAATCTTGTTTGCCCAGTAGCAAACTTCCAACTGGTGTACCCAATCCTTTACTTAAGCAAATAGATATGCTATCAAATATTTCTCCATATTGTTTTGGTCTCTCCTCTTTTGCAATTAACGCATTGAAAAGCCTTGCACCATCTAAATGAAGTTTTAAATTATGTTGTTGGCATACTTCTTTTATTGCAATAATATCTTTATAATTATAACAAGCACCACCGCCAAAGTTTGTGGTGTTTTCTACACTAACCAAACTGCTATTGGCCTTATGCACATCAAATTTATTGTTGATAGATGTTGTAATTAATTCTGCGGTTATTCTTCCTCTATCGCCTTGCAAAAGTTTTACAGAGCTACCACTATTAAAAGCAATACCGCCACCTTCAAATTGATACACATGGCTAAGTTCATCACAAATAACTTCATCGCCAGGTTGGGTGTGGCATTTAATAGCAATTTGATTAGTCATAGTACCGCTAGGGCAAAAAAGTGCCGCTTGCATACCAAACAGTTCGGCAGCTAAACTTTCTAAATTATTTACAGATGGGTCTTCACCAAAAACATCATCGCCAACTTTTGCTGTAAACATAGCATTAAGCATTGCAGAAGATGGTTTGGTAAAAGTGTCGGAACGTAAATCTATTTGCATGTTACAAATTTATGGAAAGTTAACCGCAGAGAAATGAAGGATGCTAAGTTTACACAGAGTTATCTTTGCGTAAACTCCATTAACTCTTTTTCTCTGCGGTGAAAATAAAATACCTTTACCTATATGACCTACACAGAAATTGAAATAAAAACCGAAAATCAAGAACAAACCGAGATAGTAATTGCACAATTAGCCAACATAGGTTTTGAAGGCTTTGAAGAAAAAGAAAACACCCTTCAAGCATTTATAAAGGAAGATGAATTTGCTGAAGCTGATGTTGATGAAATTATTAATACACATCATCTTACCTATACCAAAAAAAATATTGAACAACAAAACTGGAATGCACAGTGGGAGAGTAGCTTTGAACCAGTAATTGTAGATGATTTTGCTGCGGTAAGGGCATCATTTCATCAACCAATAACAAGCGTAAAGCATGAAATAATTATTACGCCAAAAATGAGTTTTGGTACTGGCCATCATGCCACTACTTTTTTAATGATGCAACAAATGAGTAAAATTTATTTTACCAATAAATCGGTTTTTGATTTTGGCACAGGTACAGGCGTATTGGCAATTCTTGCCCAAAAAATGGGAGCAACACATGTTGATGCTATTGATAATGATGAATGGAGTATTGAAAATACAAAAGAAAATATTGCAGCAAATAAGTGTACTAATATCTACATAAAAAAAGCAGATGTGATTGAATCTAAAATACAATACGATGTAGTTTTAGCAAACATAAATTTGAATGTTATAACTGCCGCAATAAACGAAATTGTAGCTATTTGTAAACCTCAAACACAAGCATTATTTAGTGGTTTTTTGCCAACCGATTTTAAACAAATGGAACAGCTTTTACATACACATAATTTCATCAACATCAACCCAATACAAAAAAACAACTGGCTTTGCATTACCTGCATATATAAAGGATAAATTGCATATAGATTTTGTATTAAATTAACGTTACGTTTTTAATAAAGTTGTATATTTGTAATTCAACTCAACTAAGGAAAACCGATGAAAGAACTAGGTCTCATCATACTGGCATACCTAATTGGTTCAATACCTACAGCACTAATTATTAGCAAAAAATATTTTGGTATAGATATACGTGACTACGGAAGTGGCAACATGGGAGCTACCAATACATTTAGAGTCTTGGGTAAACGTTACGGAACCATTGTAATGATTTGTGATATTTTAAAAGGAATGGGGGCTGTGGCTCTATACAATTTTTTACCTTATTATTTAAGTAACGAACTGCAAAGAACTAATTTTATGATTGGGTTAGGCCTATCAGCTGTTGTTGGTCATGTATTTCCAATTTTTGCAGGATTTAAAGGTGGTAAAGGAGTAGCTACTTTATTTGGAATGATATTGGCCGTTCAACCAATTGTTGCCATATGCTGTGTGGGTGTTTTTTTATTAGCTCTATTTTTAACAAGATATGTTTCATTAAGCTCCATATTAGGTGCAATAATGTTACCTATTAGTGTATTATGGATATGGAATGAACATGAGTTTTTATATAGATTATTTGCTTTAATTATTGCTGTGATGGTTATACTTACCCATCAAAAAAATATAGGTAGAATTTTACGTGGTGTAGAAAGCCGAGTGCCTATTTTAAAATACAGAGATCGCCGAAAATCTCGTCGTAGAAATGATTAACATTTTCTTCTACAACCTTTTTACAAAAAAATCGTCTTAACTATAAATTACAATTTGTAACTTAACGTATTACAGTTTGGTACGTCAATTGTATTACTCTTATAAAATAAAATTGAATAAAATGAAAAAGGTTATTTTAATTCTAACATCAGCAACTATACTTTTTGCTTGTAGCAAAAATGCTGTAACGGGTCGTAAGCAGCTAAAATTATTTCCAGATAATGTTTTACAAGAGCAAGCCCTAACTGAGTATAGAAGCTTTTTATCGCAAAATAAAGTACTTAGCGAAAATGTAAATAAAGATGCAGAAATGGTACGTAGAGTTGGGCTTAGAATATCAAAAGCTATTACAGATTACTATGCAGCAAAAGGCTTAAGTAAAGTATTAGACAATTATAAATGGGAATTTAATTTAGTAGACAGTAAAGATGTTAATGCTTGGTGTATGCCTGGCGGAAAAGTAGTTGTATATACTGGCTTATTGCCTGTAACTCAAAATGAGGCTGCATTGGCCGTAGTAATGGGGCATGAAATTGCACATGCTGTAGCTAACCATGGTAACGAAAGAATTAGCCAAGTAGCTTTAGCACAGGGGTTTGAAGTAGCTGGTAACATTTTTACTAATGGCAATCAAAAAGCTAATGGTATTTTTAATAATGTTTTTGCACCTGCAGCTCAAGTGGGGGTTTTATTACCCAATTCGAGAAAGCAAGAATTGGAAGCCGATCGTTTTGGATTAAACTTTGCAGCAATGGCTGGTTACAATCCTAATGAAGCTATTCCTTTTTGGACAAGAATGGCACAAGCTGCAAACGGGCAAAAGCCACCAGAGTTTTTAGCTACTCATCCAAGTGATGAAACTAGAATTGCTAAATTAAAAGAATATATGCCTGAAGCATTAAGCTATTACAAACCAATGGGATCTAAATAAAATATTTTGTGTTTAAAATAAAAGCCATTCCGCTACATCGGAATGGCTTTTTGTTTAATAAAAGAGCCTTTTGTGTAGGGAAATTTCAATAAAAGTTGTATTTTCATAAACGGATATATAAAAAAACACATATCTACTAGATTGTCTGAACTTTAAAAACAAACCAAACTGCTATAAAAAAAAAGTTTTTTAGTTAATATTGCCCTTTTTTTAAAATTTAACTGCTTTGCTTATGTCATCTCAAAACGTATTGGAGAAGTTGCAATTAAAAGATGAGAAAAATTTGTTGATACAAGGCTTACCATCATCCGTTGAAAAACAATTTATAAAACTCTCTTTTGCAAAAAATGTAACTCCTTTATTAAAAAGTAGAAAAATTGATTTTGCCTTGGTTTTTGCCATAAGCCAAAAACAATTAAAAGATATTCTGACCGATGTATTGCCTGCATTGCAAAGCGATGCAAAAATGTGGATAGCTTATCCAAAATTAACTAGTAAAATTGCTAGTGATTTAAGTAGAGATGCCAATTGGGATTGTATTACAGAACTTGGTTTTGAAACCGTACGTTCAATTGCATTAGATAATGTTTGGACGGCATTACGATTTAAAAAATCTGATACAGCGGAAACTAAAAAAGACAGTTTTTCATCTGCAAATCCTGCACCTGGTGTAAATTACGCTACTAAAACAATTGAAACACCAGCGGCATTACAAACCTTACTTAATAAAAACAAAACAGCCTTGACTACTTACGAAAATTTGTCCTTTAGCCATAAAAGAGAATATGTAGAATGGATTTTAAGTGCTAAAAAAGAGGAAACCAAAACCAAGCGTTTGCATACTACAATAGAAAAATTGGCAGAAGGAAAGAAAACGTATGGGGGAAGGTGATTCGATATTATCACTACTCTAAAAGGGATAATATACAATTTGTTTTTTCTCTCCTAATGCTTTTTGAATGCCTTTTAGGTGCATATGAGTTTTCATTACCAATGACAAATCCTCATTACTGGTAACACTATTGTAATCTTTTTCGTTCCTTATTATTAGTCGCTTTACTTTTTTTAATTTAAGGTATATTAATACATCTTCTACTTCATCTTTGTAATTACTATCAATATAATCAAGGTAGACTGATTGGTCATTATCTGCATTATTTACAACTTGCTCCATAAAATCTTCATAACTTAATCTTTGAATTCTATCAATTACGGCATTCTTTTTTTCATCTTCGAACCATTTTGGACTCAACTCATAGGGATGATTTGTAGTTTCAATAGCTAGTTGTACCATTTCACTATTTTCATTGTAAGTAAAATCGTTTAGAGTTGGGGTCTTTCCATTATTTATCCATTTTCTATATAATACAAAAATATCAACAACTCTTTTGTCGTCAAAAATATCATCGATACTCTTATAAAAATCTTCTTCATTTATAACTACATTATCATCTTCATCGATTGTGCTAGAAATTATGTATTCCGCAACATTTTTATGTTCATCCCAACGCCTATCTCCATATTTTAATAAAACTCCAGTAATTGCCTTTTCTTGAAGTTGGTCTTGATATAAAAAACTATAAGCCTCATTACTAAAATCATTTCTTTGTGGTTCAGGTATTTCATTATTTATAAGTAACTCTCTCTTTTCAGTTTTGTTTTCCTCTTTAATAACGCTATCTCTAATAAACTTATTAATCAAAGCATGTAGGCCTTTTTCCTCAATTTTTAAAATTTCTGCACTTTGTTTTATATAGGCTTGCTGTTTACTAAAATCTTCAAGCTTATTGACTTTAGATATTGTTTCAGCAATTTGATTAATAATTATAGATTTTTTATTTGTATCATTTCCTGCTTCAGCAAGTGCATTGTTTAACTGAAATAAAATAACATCCTTTTTATTACTGGCAATAAAATTGGCAAAAGCAGTTGCACCAATTTTGTTTACATAACTATCAGGGTCTTCGCCATCGGGTATTAAAACGAGGTGTACATTTAAGCCTTCTTCTAAAGCCAAATCTAACCCACGTAAAGCGGCTTTTATACCAGCACCATCGCCATCATAAATAATAGTAAGGTTATTTGTGTATTTTTTTATTAACCGAAGCTGATCTGGCGTAAGTGCTGTACCACCGCTTGCCACCACATTTTCTATTCCGGCTTGGTGTAAGCTAACCACATCTGTATAGCCTTCAACCAACAAACACTCATCGGCTTTATCAATGGCTTGCCTTGCAAAATAACTTCCGTAAAGCACTTTGCTTTTTACATAAATTTCATTTTCGGGAGTGTTTATGTATTTGGGTGCTTTATCATTTTTCTTAATTATTCTTGCCCCAAAACCCAATACTTTTCCGCTTTGATTATGAATAGGAAAAATTATTCTGCCTCGATAATTATCATATAGATTGCCCTCTCTATTACTTACCAAACCAGTTTTGACTAATAACTCTTCATTATACTTTGCGGCTAATGCAACTTTTGTAAATCCATCTTTATGTTCTGAATTAAAACCTAATTGAAATTTTTTAATTACGTCTTCCCTAAAGCCTCTACTTTTTAAGTAGCTTAATCCAATATCTCTGCCTTCTTCAGTAGTTAATAAATAATTTGAAAAAAATTGCTGAGCAAAATTATTAATAATATAAAGGCTATCGGCAACTTGTTGTTGTTGTTTATACTCTGGGCTAGTTTCGGTTTCTTCAATTTCTACGCCATATTTATTGGCTAGCCAACGTAAGGCTTCTACATAACTATATTTTTCGGCTTCCATTAAAAAGCTAACGCTGTTGCCACTTCTACCACAACCAAAACATTTATAAATTTCTTTAACAGGCGATACTGTGAAGGATGGACTTTTTTCGTTGTGAAAAGGGCATAAGCCTAAATAGTTTGTACCTCTTTTTTTAAGTTTTACAAACGAGCCTACAATATCAATAATATCTACTCGGCTTAAAATTTGTTGTATGGTATTTTGCGAAATAATCAATCGTAAAAATTGAGGCTGTAAATTAAGGCTTCTTTTCTTAAAATAGATAAATTACTGTTAAATGCTATACAATCAGTGGTTTACAAAAATGTGGCATTATTTATGAAAAAACAGCAACAAATTCATCTGTATATTTAATTAAGGAATATCTTTAACAATAAAAATTAGTAAAAATGAAGAAAGTTTTATGTGTTTTAACCTTAGCAATCTTAGGTAATGCTGTTATTGGGCAAAGTTTAGATGATGTACGTAAGCTTATGATTTTAAGCAAAACTGCTGATGCTAAAGTAGCCATTGATAAATATTTTGCCGATCCTAAAAATGCCGCAAAACCAGATGGTTGGTATTACAAAGGTGCTATTTATAATGATTTAGCTAAAGCAGAAGCCACTGCAAGCTCATGTGCAAATTGTAGATTGGAGGCGTTTGAAGCGTTCAAAAAATACCAAATATTAGATTCAAAAAATACATTGATGAACGAAGAGGAAAATGTACGATTGTTTGACATTTATAACGGCTTTTTTGATTTGGGAGCAAAAATGTACAATGCTAAGGATTATGCTGGTGCCTTTGAAAATTTTAAGAATACAGGCCTAGTAGGCGATTATGTTAGTAGCAAAGGTTTTAGTTATAAAGGCTTTAAACTTCCTCTTTTAGATACCTCTTTAACGCAAAATACCGCTTTAGCTGCAAGGTTGGCAAAAAATGATGAAATGTCTGCTAAATACTACGAAAAATTAGTAGCTATTAACATGCATAGCGATAATGAACTAGATATGTATCAATTTTTAGTTGAGCATTATATTAAAACTAAAAATAAACCAGCTTTTGATGCCGTAATTGCAAAAGCAAAAGGTTTTTACCCTACAAATGAATATTGGAATGAAATAGAGCTTGATCAAATAGATAAAAAGGATAAAGCTGCACTTTTTGCTAAATACGAACAGTTGCTTACAGAAAACAAAACAAGTTATTCATTGGCATTTAATTATTCGGTAGAATTATTTAATTACGTTTATGTAAGCGATCCTAAGCCTAGCGATTATGCTGTTGCAAGAGTTAAATTTGTTAATGCCATAAAAAATGCACTTGCTATAAAAAATTCGCCAAATGCTAATTTATTGATGGCTAGAGCAATTTATAATGACACCTACGATGCACAAGAAGAAGTAAACAAAATTAAAGGTGCAAAACCTGCTGATATAAAATTGAGGGCTGATAAAAAAGCTGCTATGATGAAAATGGCAGATGAATGTATACTATATGCAGATGCAGCAATTGCAGAATTTGCAAAATTGCCAACATTAAAGCCATCTGCAAAAGCAGAGTATAAAAACTGTTACAACTTACAAGAAAGTATGTATAGCTTAAAAGGCAATGCTGCTAAGGCTGCTGAGGTTAAAAAGAAAAGTGAAGCAATTAAATAAGCAAATAATAATTTAAAATAGTAAAAGAGAGGCTAGTTTTAATTAGCCTCTTTTTGTATAAGTAAATATTTATAATTCGATAGAGAGTAGGTAGAAGAATAAGATTCACAAATTTTAACATTTGGTTGCAACTATTTTTTAATTGTAAGTTGTTTAAGATTAAATTTGCTTTAAGTTGAATTTTGATTGCCTTAAACAATTCCTAATTCTTAATTCCTAATTCTTAATTTAAATTGAATGTCTCAAAGCATAGTAGAACTTAAAAACGTAAACATTTATCAAAGTAACAGTCTTATTTTAAGCGATGTAAATATTAGTATTGATAAAGGAGAGTTTGTGTATTTGGTAGGTAAAACCGGTACAGGTAAAAGCAGTTTACTTAAAACAATGTATGGCGATTTAGAGCTTAGAGAGGGAGAGGGATGGGTTGCAGGTCATAATTTAAAAGAAATAACGTGGAAAACCGTACCATTTTTACGTAGAAACTTAGGGGTAGTTTTTCAAGATTTTCAGTTAATGACGGATAGAAACGTAAATGAAAATTTAAAATTTGTATTAAAAGCTACTGGTTGGAAAGATGTAAAATTAATGGATGAAAAAATTGCCGATGTATTGGATAAAGTGGGTTTAAAAACAAAAGGTTTTAAAATGCCTTTTGAATTAAGCGGCGGCGAACAACAAAGAGTAGATATTGCCAGAGCATTATTGAATAGCCCAAAATTAATTTTGGCAGATGAGCCTACGGGTAACCTAGACCCTGAAACTAGTGATGAAATTATGCAACTACTTTTTCATATTTGTAATGATTACAATACTACTGTAATAATGGCCACACATGATTATGTAGTAATAAATAAATTTAAAGCTCGTACTATTAAAACCGAAATGGGTAAGGTTTGGGATAATGCTAGTGTAAGTTTGTAATAGGAAATATCGATAATTAAAAAATTAGTGCAATAAGTTTTTTTGCATTTTCTTCGTTATTGTATAGTTGTTGTAATAAATTATTTCTACCATTAATTTCCTGTTCACTTACTGGTGTTTTAAACAATAAATTTATTTTTTGTTGCATAGCACAAGCAGTATTGGCAATATGGCAAAGTTCCTCTAATCCGCTACCTTGTACTCCTTGTAAATTTACAATACAATGCTTGCCACTTTGTAATGAATTAATTAGCTTTAGTTTTACTCCTGTATTATTAAAAGATGGTAAAATATTTATTTGAGCTTTGGTTATTAAGTCTTTTAAATCGCTATTTATTGGGTTTTGTATAATGCAACTGTTTGCTTTGCTCTTGGCTAATCGTATTAATTTTTTTGAAGGATTTTTACCCGTTATCACTAAAGGAAAATCAGTTGAATTAAAAACGTTTTTTAATAACCAAAGTACAGCTTTTTCATTTTCATTAATACTTAAATTTCCGTGATATAGGCAGTAAGTCCCTATGTTAGTAGTATACTCAATTTTTCGTTGAGGAATAAATACAGGGATAAAATAATTTTTTACTACACCAAATTCATTTTTGTACAACTCAATATCATATTCACTTACGGCTATAAAGGTTGCTTTGTTGGCAATATCTTTTTCATACCTTTTTAACAACTTACTTTCATGCAAAAAATACCAACGTTTAAAAATATTTGTTTCGTTTTTAGCCAAATGTTTATAGTATTCAAACTCTACATTGTGTAGGCGTACAAATACTTTTCGGTTGAGTAAATTGTTTTTAAAAAGATGATAGGTGCAATGTATTCCTTCTAGTAAAACAGGGTAGTTGTCTTTATTTAAATTTTGTAAAAGTTTATCACTATTTCTACTATTAACCATATACGGAATGGTTAAAGAAAAATTTTTAACCCCAGTATTGCGTTTGTAATAATGTATTTCAACACAATATTTAGTTAATTCTATTTGTGGCTGTTCATCTTTACAAAAACAATGCAAATGTATTTGTATGCCTTGCTGGTGTAGGGTTTTAAGTTTGTAAAACAAATCTACCACACCGCCATAGTTTACTGGCCAAGGTGTATCAAGTGTTACAATATGTAGATGGTTGTTTGTCATTTGTTATTCACCGCAAAGAATAAGAGTTAAGAGAGTTTACGCAGAGTTTTTTTCTCTACTTAAACTCCCCCGTACTTCTTATCTATGCGGTGAAGGTTCTAAAATTCTTTTATAAAATGCTATCAATTTTTCTTCCTCCACTCCCCAATTAAATTGCTCCCTTGCTTTTAAACAATTTGTTTGCAGCAAGGTATATTTTTCTTTATTAGTTAATAATTCATTTATTGCGTTAGCAATAGTATTTACGTTTAAATCATCTAATAAAATAGCCACTTCACAACTTTCATTTATGCGTTTATACTCCGGAAAATTCATAGTTATTTGCGGCACTTGTGCATGTATATAATCAAAAAATTTATTAGCTAGCGAATAGTACTGATTTAAGCCATTATTCTCTACCAAATTAACGCCGATACTAGCTTGTAGCGTTATTTGCTCTAATGCTGTAGGCAATACTTTACCCATTAAAAACACTTTTTTTGCCAAATTGTTTTGTGTTATTAATTGTTGGGTTTGAGTATAAAAATTGCCATCGCCATAAATATGTAATTGTGCATTTACATTTTGCATGCCAGGTATTAAAAACTCTAATCCCCTTGCTTCGTTTACTGCTCCTTGGTATAAAATAATAGAACCCCAAACCCCTAAAGGGGCTTTAGTTTCCACAAGTTTAGTTTTATTTAATAATTCAGTATTACTCATTTTTAAAACAGTAGTATTCATCACCACTTCATAATCTACATTGTATAATTGTTTAAAAGCTTTTGCAATGCTGTAGCTAACTGTATATCCGTTTTTAAATTTGGGTACAAATGTTCGTTCTATCCAATGCCAAATTTTATACACTTTTGGTCTGGTAATTATTTCTTTTTGTTGGCTAAAATATTCATGTGCATCGTACACCAATTTTTTTCGGCGAAGTTTTCCTGCAAAATAAATGGGTAGCATAGTATCTAAATCTATACAACAAAAAACATCGGCTTTAAAAAAAAGTAAATAAAAAAACAATCGAATATTGTACTCAGCATAAAAGCCAAAACCTTTGCTAAAAAAGCAGTGTAGCCATTTTTGTGTAAAAGGCTGTGTGGTTAATTCTTTTGTAGTATTGTTTGTTACACCTAAAAGCGTAACTGTATAACCTTGCCCAGCCAAACTAGTGCAAATACGTATCATACGTTGGTCGTACGTAAGGTTATTGGTTACTGTAAAAACAATTCTATTCAAAGTTATAACGGAATTTGGGTGTAAATTTTTTCAATAAATGCTACTGTTTTTAAAGCAGCTTCGCCATCAGTAATTGTATTTGCATCACCATTTAATGCGTTAATAATATTTTCGTAAACCGCATCATGGTTGCTCATGCTGCCTTTGTAACTGCCATAATCATTGGCTGTACTACTTTTATCTAACTGTTCAATATTTATTAAAATAGGGTTTTGATACACCACTTCTTTCATATACTCTCCACCCAATTTTATCGTTCCTTTTTCGGCAACAATCGTTAACGAAACTTCTTCATTTTTTTCAAATGCATTTACGCTATAATGCAACGTACCAATTGCTCCGTTTTGTAATTTTATTGCCACAGCACCGGTATCTTCAAATTCAATATTTTTTGTACTTGCATTTTTTCTAAATCCACCAATTGCATCTACATCTCCCAATAACCAAATTAATACATCAATATAATGGCTAAATTGGGTAAACAATGTACCGCCATCTAAATGTAATGTTCCCTTCCAACTATTGGCATAATAACTTGCAGGCCTATTCCATACACAGTTTAATTGAAAGCTAAATATCTGGCCTAAACCATTTTTATCAATACTTGCTTTTAATTTTTTTACACAAGGTGTATAACGAGATGATTTTACTATAAATAATTTTTTATCAGCAACTTCTGCTGCTTTTATCATTGCCAATCCATCATCTACGGTAATACACATTGGCTTTTCACACAGCACATTAAAGCCCTTTTGTAAACATAAAATACTTTGTTGGGCATGTATTCCATTTGGGGTGCAAATAGCAGCAACATCAATGGTGGTTTCATTGTTAAGCAAATCTGTAATAGAGTAGTAGGCTTTAACACTGTGTTTTTTGGCAAAATCATCAGCTTTTTTAGCATCAATATCACACACCGCTACAAGTTTGCCTAGCCGCTTTATTTGCTGAGCATGGCGTTCGGCAATTCTACCACAACCAATAATTACAAAAGAATAATTCATATTTTTAACAATATTCAAAAAAAAATACCAAATAGCCACGTAAAACCCAAACTTTTATGTACTTTTGCAGCCAAAATTAAAAGAAAATAACAGCATCAATTCGGATGCTAAAACAAAAAAACAACTAAATGTCGCATTTAACAACACAAAAAATGGCTAGCATTTTTGCTACCTACGGTGGTAAAGCTACCAACACAGGATCTATTGAAGGTCAAATAGCTTTATTAACAGAAAGAATTAATCACATTTCTACCCATCTTAAAACCAACAAAAAAGATTTTTCTTCTCAACGTGGTTTAATGAAAATGGTTGGTCAGCGTAAGCGTTTGTTAACCTATTTAAGCAAGCATGATCTTACTGGTTATAGAGGCTTAATCGAAAAATTAGGTTTACGTAAATAAAATTATCAACTTATGTATGTATAAATAATTCCCAACTGCTTTTTTACAGTTGGGAATTATTCGTTTTACATAAACTTTTTTACACAAGTTTTAAGTGGTAATTTTTTACGATTACATCCTTACAAACACAATAAAATATTTAAAATATGTTACAACCAAAATCAATAACATTTGATATAGGCAGCGGTCGTATGGTTTCTATAGAAACGGGTAAAATGGCTCGTCAGGCAGATGGTGCAGTGGTAGTTAAGCAAGGTAATTGTATGCTTTTAGCAACAGTTGTTGCCAATAAAGAACCAAAAGATGGTCAAAGCTTTTTTCCTTTATCGGTAGATTATCAAGAAAAATTTGCAAGTGCCGGTAGAGTACCAGGATCTTTCTTTAAAAGAGAAGCAAGGTTGAATGATTACGAAATTCTTACATCAAGATTAATAGACAGAGCATTACGTCCACTTTTTCCAGAAGATTATTTATGTGATGTTCAAGTACTTATAAGTCTTATTTCAAGCGATGCTGAAGTTATGCCGGACGCCTTAGCTTGTTTAGCAGCATCGGCAGCATTAGCCGTTTCGGATATTCCAATTCAAGAAATTATTAGTGAAGTACGTATAGCCCGTAAAAATGGCGTTTTTATAATTAACCCAAGCCGTACCGAATTAGCAGATTGCGATTTAGAATTTATTATTGCCGCTACCGACAAAAATATTATGATGGTAGAAGGTGAAGCAAAAGAATGCCAAGAGGAAGATCTAGTAAAAGCAATAGAATTAGCACATGAGGCTATTCGTATTCAAATTAAAGCACAAGTTGATTTGAGAGATCAATTAGGTATTACAGCAAAAAGAGAATACAAAAAGCCTTACCGCAACGAAGAGTTAAACGAAAAAATTAGTGCATTTGCAAAAGATAAAATGCATGCAATAGCTTCTGCAGCATCGGAAAAGCATCAGCGTAGTGATGCCTTTAAAGCATTGCATGATGAAGTGGTTACTTTTTTAGGGGAAGAATTGCCAGATGCAGATAAAAAATTAATAGGGCATTATGTAGGCGAATTACAATATTATGTGGTAAGAGATATGATTTTAAACGATAGAAAGCGTTTAGATGGTAGAGGTACAGAAGATGTTCGTCCTTTAGAGATGGAAACAAGTATTTTACCAACCCCACATGGTTCTGCATTATTTACAAGAGGAGAAACTCAATCGTTAACCACAGTAACTTTTGGTACACCATTAGACGAATTGTTAGTAGAAAGTGCTAACAAATCTGAATACACAAAATTCATCTTGCATTATAATTTCCCTCCGTTTAGTACAGGAGAAGTTAAAATGATGAGAGGAGTAGGACGTAGAGAAGTTGGCCATGGTGCGTTAGCAATGCGTTCGTTAAAGAAAATGATGCCGGGTAGCGAATATCCTTATACAGTAAGGGTTGTAAGCGATATTTTAGAAAGTAATGGTTCATCAAGTATGGCTACTGTTTGTGCAGGTTCGTTAGCGTTAATGGATGCTGGTGTTCCTTTACCAAAGCATGTAAGCGGCGTAGCAATGGGGTTAATTAAAAAAGATGATCAATTTGCTGTATTAACCGATATTTTGGGAGATGAAGATCATTTAGGTGATATGGATTTTAAAGTAACCGGTACAAGAGATGGAATTTGTGGTGTACAAATGGATATTAAAGTAGATGGTTTAAGTATGGATATTATGCGTCAGGCATTGGCACAAGCCCGTAACGGACGTTTACACATATTAGATGCTATGTATGCTTGTATGCCTGCACATAGGGCCGAGGTTAAAGAGCATGCTCCACGTATGGTTAAATTAATTATTGATAAAGAATATATTGGAGCAGTAATAGGGCCAGGTGGTAAAGTAATACAAGAAATGCAGAGAGAAACGGGGGCAACCATTAATATTGAAGAAGTAAACAATCAAGGTGAGGTAAGCGTATTCTCAGCATCTAAAGAAAGCCTGGATAAAGCAGTAAGTTGGATTAAAGGCTTAGTAGCTGTACCAGTTGTAGGCGATACCTACGAAGGAACAATAAAAAGCATTAAAGAATTTGGTGCTTTTGTAGAGTTTTTACCTAAAAAAGAGGGTTTATTGCACATTAGCGAAATAAGCTGGAAACGCCTAGAAACAATGGATGGCATATTTAAAGAAGGGGATAAAGTAAAAGTGAAGTTGTTAGATGTGGATGCCAAAACAGGTAAATTTAAATTAAGCCGCAAAGCATTAATGCCAAAACCAGAAATGGCTCCTAAACCAGCTCCAAAAGCTGATGAAGGAAATGCATAAAATAATATAAAGCCTCGAAATTTTCGGGGCTTTTTTCTTTGCATTCTTTGTATCCTTCGTTTCTTTGTGTGAAAATAAATATATAAATATGCTAAGCAATAACGACATACTAAAAAAACTACGGGTAGCCCTTTCGTTAAAAAACGATGATATAATTGAAATATTAGCCCTAACCGATTTTAAAATAACCAAAGGTGCCTTGGGTGATTTATTCCGCCACCCCGATTATGAAGGGTACGAAGAGGCTGGCAATCAAATACTTCGTCATTTTTTAAATGGCTTAATTATTTATAAAAGAGGAAAATTGCCAAAACCTAAGGAAGGGTTGAGGGATGAGGAGGATGAAAATGAAGATAAAAAGTAAGTGGTATTAAATAAGCCATCATGAATAAATGAATTGTTTTCTTGAACGATTTGCATGTTTTCCGAATGTAATAATTTCGCCTTTTGCCGCTTGTTGGTAGGCAAGTTGGCTAACGCAACGTCCTGCTTGCACACAAGGGTAGGAGGAGAGACGTTACTGGGAAGAAATGCTTTGTACGAAAAAGCAAGCGATGACAATTTAATTATTAATGATAATATTACTTTCAATGAAATATGTGACGGAATTTATTAAGAAGAAAAAATCTTTATTAATATTTTTATTTTTTTTGACTACAAAAATTAATTTGCAAGCCCAAATTGTAGATTATTTTAAATCTATTGAAAACTCCATAGATACATCTAGTGAATTAAAATACTTTAAAACAATTGATAAAGAAATTAAGAAAAGACTTGATTCATTTTATATTATTATAAATGAAAAAAAAA
>JANNWD010000085.1:0-15285 GCA_031408315.1 Bacteroidota bacterium | reverse complement strand
CATATTTATTAATAATAAGCAATTGCCCAATAGTTATAGTATAGAAGAATTGAAATATATTTTATAAAGAAGTTTGCAAACAAAAGGGAGAAGCCGAACACCCTCATAAATTAGTAGGTATTTTTAACTATTAAAGTTTTTGGCAGCTTTTGAATTTTATAAAACTGCCACAATATTATGTTAATGAAATATAAGGATTTTAATCAAATGAGTAATGACGAAATGAAAAATGTTTCTGGGGGATTTAGGCCAGGTGGTGGAGCTTACTGCGAAGATGAATGCACATGTGAGAGTGGATGTAACGACACAACAACTTCATGTGAGGCTGTTCAGTGTGAACCTGGAAGTGCATCGGTTGTATATAAGTGTGTAACAGTATAGGTTTCTTTACTTAGCTGAGGATATATTTATAAAATCCTCAGCTATTTTTAAATTTTATTATAAAATTAATAAGCTAAAAAGTGGCTAACGATGAAATTATACTCTTTATTCTTAATAATGAATACCGTCTTCCTAAACCAGTTTGTTTTTTCTCAAATAAAAATAAATATAGAAGACGCACCTTTTAAAGAGCTATCAATTTTTAATATTAATAACAATACACAATTACCTTCTACTTCAATAAAATCAGATTCTGTAAAGTTTGTACTGCCTAAAATACCTATCGATACTTATGATATTAAAAAAGTAGGAATTTATTTATATCATAATAAAGAAAAAAATATTAATGAATATAAATATATAAATCTGTGGGTAGGAGTAGATAGTTCAAAAAAAATATACGTTTCAATAGATATGGATGAAGACTTTAATTTCTCAAATAATTTAATAGTAAGATTTAAAAGTATAGATTCAATTGAAGCTAAAGATATAAGTACTTATAGAAAAGAGATACACTTTATTAAAATAAAAAAAGAGGGTAAAAATTTTTACTTGTCAGTATTTCCAGTCTGTTATTCAACAATTTTTAAATCATCACCCCATAAACTTACTAAAGGTATTTTGGCTAATGTAAGATTAGATTTAATTCAATTAAAGAAAATTAAGAAAGTAAATAAAAAATCTAAAGACCTATTTATTCAAAATTTATCCCATAGTATTAATAATTACAGAAAAGAGGATTTGGTTTTTTATTCAAAAAATGAAAATTTAATCCCCCTTAAATATAGATATAGCGATACTATTCCTAGTGCTATCGGAAATATTAAAATTAATTTTATTTCAAAAAATGGGCTTTATATTTCTTTATTTAAAGTAGATGAAAATAAAGTTATAAATGGAATTAATGTAGGTAAGGTGGCCAATTATTTCAGTAAGAAAGATATTTATGATTCCATTATCACTTTACCTAAATTAATTTCATCACAATACACACTTTTAGATTTTTGGTATTTAAAATGTATTGGTTGTGTAAAATCGCTTCCCTTATTAAAAGAATTGTCTATGAGGCCAATAAAAATTGTCGGCATTACGTTCGAAAATACAACTTTAGTAAAAGATTATTGTAAAAAAAATAATTTACTATTCAGCCAAATTGCTGATAATACCATAGGGGCTAATTCAATTATTATGAAATATAAAATTAGCACTTATCCTACTTTTATTTTAATTAATAAGAGTGGGATAATTATTTTCAGGGAATATGGTTTCGAAGGGTTAAAAAAAATTGTTGCTTTTTTAGATAATAAAAAACTTTAGTGACCTAAATATTACCATAACCTTGGTTTATGGTACACAAAACAAAAAAGCAACAATTAAAAACATTAGTACAAAGCCCAAACAAGCTAAAAATACTTTGCAAAGCAGCCGCTACAATGGTGTACAACATTGTAAAAGCTAAATTAAGGGACTAATACCGAAAACCCTGCGGTTGTTTTTTAACAACAGCTGTTAAAAAGAGTAGGTAAACAATTATTTAACCACAGCCTTATTTTTCTCCCAATAGTGGAGGCTAGGTAGGGCTTATTAAAATTTTTGGCAGCTTTTAAATTTTATAAAACTGCTACAATATTATGTTAATGAAATATAAGGATTTTAAGCAAATGAGTAATGACGAAATGAAAAATGTAAAAGGTGGATTACAAGAAAGTACAGGTTCATGTGCATCAGTTAACGCAGCTGGCGATATATCTTATAACCAAACTCATGCTCAAGCTAGTGGTGTTGGTGCTGGTGGTCATTGGTGTTGTGCTAGTTGTAGTACTGCAAGTTGGTATTGTCAAGCAGGTTGTTAATTTCCAAAAATGTAGTATAGGCTTTCAAAAAGCCTATACTTTTTAATTCAATTTTATAATTATCTTATTAGTTTTAAATGAAATTTGTAAAAATATTTATTATTGTATTTACTTTTTTTTACTTTAATAGCTTAGGTCAAACATCAATCAAAGTAAATCTTAATAAAGGGGGTAGTTTTTTTTTAAAATTTCCTTTGTCGTTGTATGAAGGAGAAACGATTACTCTCTATGAAGTTAATAAAGATACTTCATTTACTATTAAAATTAATGTTGATAACCCCTTTGATGTATCAAATAGAAATAAATGTATAACTCCATATATCCTTTTTCCTAATACCGAGTATTTTCTAAATATTAATAAAGAAGATAGTATTTTAAATTTTATTACTCAAGACTCTCTAAAAATGGCAGTCGCAAATTTTTTTAAAAATACCGAGTTTGAAAATTACAAAACCGATTTACGAACAGATAAAATTGCAGGTAGAATTATATTTAATAACAATATCTATACTAAAAAAATTGATACATTTTTGTTATCAGTAAGACTTATACGTGATAAAAAAATCCAAAATTTATTTGAAAGTAAAAAAATTACAAAAGAAGGAAGTTTAGCATTGAAACTTTTTAATTATTTTGATATAGAAACTTACAGATTAGAACCATCATTCAATAGCTACTTTAACAAAAAAAAATTCCCTATTTGGAACGTAAACTCAATTATAAATATTGAAGATTACAACGAAATAAGTTATTTAAATTTCTCAGTATTTAAAAAGTGTGTTATTTATTCTAATTTATTCAAAACAAAAACAAAAATTTTAAGCCCTAGTTTGGCAGATGAATTTGATTTAGCAAAAACTAAACAAATAAACGATACAATAAAAAATTATTTGCTATACTCAATTTTATCAAAGCAAAGTCATTTTACAAGTTCGAACTACAAAGCTTACTTAGACACTTTCAATATTTATTGTGATAATATTCAATTTATAGAGGATTTAAGAAACAACTTTAATTTTAGAAAGAAACAACATTCAACATTAGATTTATTAGTATCCACTAAAAATAAAAATCTATTATTTGATGTGGTTATAAAAAAAGCTAAAAAAATTATTGTAGTAGACTTTTGGGCAAGCTGGTGTATACCTTGCATTGCAGAATTAGAGCGAATGCATGATATAAATAAAAGGGTGATAAATAAAAATATAACATTTTTATTTATTTCAATTGATGAAAATTACTCTTCTTGGCTAAAGGCAGTTAAAAAATTTTCTTTTATGAATGGTAATAATTCATATATTCTTAAAAATGGATTAAATTCAAATATTGCAAAAAAAATTAAACTTGATGTAATACCGAGACATTCTATATTTAGTAATACAGGACAAATAAATATTACTGATTTTAAATTTGATGATTTAGAAAAAATCATAAATGAAGTTCTTTAGGAACTCATCTGCACCTTTATTCTTGTAAACCTTGTAATTATTTTGTAACAATATCAAAAATTTATAAACTCTAAGCCACTCCCTTTGCCTAACATTTTAAAAAATCCCCCCTTTTACCACCAACAAGATGCTATGGATTGCGGTCCCACCTGCATTCGTATGATAGCAAAATACTATGGCAAAAGTATGGGCATAAATAATTTACGAACACAAAGCCAATATAGTAAAGAGGGTGTAAGTATTTTAGGCATTGCAAAAGCAGCAGAAAGTATTGGTTTTAAAACAATGGGGGTGCAACTAACCATTGAGCAATTAAAAAGTGTAGAGGCTCCTTGTATTTTACATTGGGCACAAAATCATTTTGTGGTATTATACAAAGTAAATTCCCCTCTCTTTTGGAGAGGGGTTAGGGGTGAGGTTTTCGTAATTGCCGACCCAGCAAAGGGTATTATTAAATTATCAAAAAAAGAATTTGCACAATCATGGCTATCTTCTAATCAGTCTAATGCATTTCCTCCCCTACTGGGGTTCTCCGATAGGGGAACGAACGAAGTTCAAGAGGGGGCTTCAGGTATTGCACTACTCTTAGAACCAACCGCCACTTTTCACCAACAACAAAACGAAGCAGATAAAAAAATAGGATTTGGTTTACTAACTAAATATTTACTAAAGTATAAAGCACAACTTTTTCAATTATTTTTAGGCTTACTATTAGGTAGTTTGTTGCAGTTAATATTTCCTTTTTTAACACAAAGCATTGTAGATACTGGTATTAACACCCATAACTTAAATTTTATACAGCTTATTTTAATTGCACAGTTTACGTTATTTTTTGCTAGAACATTTGTAGATTTTATTCGTAGCCGCATTTTATTATTCATTAGCACACATATAAATCTAGCCATACTCTCCGACTTTTGGATAAAGCTAATGAAACTGCCCTTAAATTATTTTGATACCAAACAAACAGGTGATATTATACAACGCCTTGGCGATCATAAACGAATAGAAAGTTTTATTACAGGCACAGCATTACAAACCTTATTTGCCGTTTTTAATTTAGTTATTTACTCTTTTGTTTTACTTCATTTTAATACCATGCTATTCACTGTTTTTGCTATTGGTAGTATGTTGTATTTTTTATGGATACGGTTATTCTTAAAATTTAGGCGACAGTTAGATTATAAACGCTTTGCCATTGCAAGTAAAGAAAATACTATGACGATGCAACTAATACAAGGCATGCAAGAAATTAAGCTAAATAATGCCGAGCATTTAAAACGTTGGGAGTGGGAGGGCATACAAGCAACTTTATTTAAACTCAATTTTAAATCATTATCGCTTAGTCAATACCAACAAGCAGGGGCTTTTTTTATTAACGAAGGCAAAAATATTTTTATAACGTATTTAGTGGCAAAGGCTGTTGTAAATGGCGAAAGCGGAATGACGTTGGGAGCAATGTTAGCCATACAATATATAATTGGTCAGCTTAATAGCCCAGTTGAACAGTTAATACAATTTACACAACAAGCCCAAGATGCTAAAATAAGTTTAGAACGTTTAAATGAAATCCATCAGGTAGAGGATGAAGAACCAACACAAGCCACATTTACTAATTATATTTCCGATAATCATACAATTGAGTTGCGTAATCTACACTTTACTTATGCAGGAGCAGGTAATACACCTGTATTAAAAAATATAAATGTAACATTCCCTAGTGGCAAGGTAACGGCTATTGTAGGCATGAGTGGTAGTGGTAAAACTACTATTTTAAAATTGATACAAAAGTTTTACGACCACTATCAAGGTGAAATAAAAGTAGGTGAAAGTGGCTTAAAATATACCAGCCCTTATTTTTGGCGAAGCATTACAGGTAGCGTTATGCAAGATGGTTTTATTTTTAATGACAGTATCGAAAAAAACATTTCAGTAGGTGATGAACACCCAAATTACGATAAGTTAATTCATGCTTGCAAGGTAGCTAATATCTTATCGTTTATTGAGCAATTGCCACTAGGCTTTAATACAAAAATTGGAGCAGAGGGTAACGGCATAAGTGCAGGGCAAAAGCAACGCCTTTTAATTGCAAGGGCAGTTTATAAAAACCCACAATTTTTATTTTTTGATGAAGCAACAAACGCTTTAGATGCTAATAATGAAAAAGTAATTATGGAAAACTTGCAGGAGTTTTTTGCTGGCAAAACAGTATTAGTGGTAGCTCACAGATTAAGTACTGTAAAAAATGCCCATAAAATTATTGTATTGGAAAATGGAGAAATAATTGAAGAGGGTAATCATGGGGAATTAGCCAGTAAAAAAGGTAAGTATTACGAGTTAGTAAAAAATCAATTAGAATTAGGAAACTAATATGCCGGTAGAAAATATAAATAACACAGAGCAAAATAATAGACGCTTTCAGCGTTCAGAAATGGTACAAGAAATTGTATCAAACAAGCCTGGCTTTTTAGTAAAGTATGGAATAGTATTTTTTCTTTTCACACTTCTACTTTTGGTTGCGGCTTGTTGGTTTATCCAATACCCCGATGTAGTAAATACAAAAGCAAAACTCACTTCTATTAATGCTCCTAAAGAAGTAATTACAAAAACATCAGGTAAACTAATAAAATTATTTGCTAAGGAAGGAGAACAAAAAATACAAGGAGATATTTTAGGCTACATGGAAAGTATTGCAAATCCAAAAGATGTAATTAATCTTTCACAAATGATAGATTCAGTTGCATCTTCTCCCCTACAGTCTAGTACTTCCCTCTCCCTCGGAGAGGGTGTAGGATTAAGGTCTTTTGGTGAATTACAACCGCAATATCAAACATACAAAATAGCTGAACAAACTTTCAAAAATTATTTAAGCAACGGTTTTTATATTCGTAAAAAGGCAATGCTTGCAAATGATTTATCTTTCTTACAAAAAATGCACAGCAATCTTTTAAATCAAAAAGGATTAAACACCCAAGACCTTGCATTACAGCAAAAAACATTTGATGCTAATCAATCTTTAAAAGAGGATAAAGTAATTTCGGAATTAGATTATCGAAATGAAACATCAAAACTCATCAATAAAAAACTTACCCTTCCGCAGATAAACTCTAACATTATTAACAATGAAGCACAACAAAACGAAAAATTAAAAGAAATTGCTGAGTTAGAGAATACTATTGCACAACAAAAATCAATATTCAATCAATCCTTAAATACATTCAAAAGCCAAATTGACGAATGGAAACAAAAATATTTACTAATTGCTCCTACAACTGGCAAAATTGCATTTGCTACTTTTTTGCAAGAAAATCAACAATTACAAGCTAATCAAATAATCTGTTTTATAAATCCAGGAAACACACAATATTATGCTGAGGTGTATATACCGCAAACCAATTTTGGCAAAGTTCAAAAAGGGCAACTAGTGTTGTTAAAATTTCCATCCTACCCATTTCAAGAATATGGCAGTGTTAAAGGAACAATTGATTTTATTAGCAACATTGCCACCGATAGTGGCTACTTAACTAAAGTTAATTTAACTAAAGGCTTAATTACCAACTACAATAAACAAGTACAATATAGAGATGGCTTAATAGCACAAGGAGAAATTATTACAAAAGATATGAGGCTGCTTGAACGTTTTTATTACAATATTGTAAAAAATAATAAAGGCAATTAAATCTAAAAAGACTTTTTTAATTATTGTGATTTAGACAATTTATTCAACACAAAATATAACCCCATAAACACAGCCATTACTCCCAAACCTATTGCAGCTGCATAATTATTATTTTTATAATCTACCGCTATGCTAATGCCTACAAAAAAATATGCGGCAATAAATATTACTGGCATTAAAGGAAACAGTTTCATTTTATAAATACCCATATCATCTAAATGTTTTGTTTTTTTACGCAAAATAAAAATGGTTGCAGCAGATAGTACCATACCAAAACAATCTAAAAAAATGGTAAAGCTTAATATTTTATCAAACTCTTTTGCCCAAAAAACTATAAAAGCACATAACACAGCAAACGTTGTTAAGGAGGTTGTTAGCACATCTGTTTTAGTATTTCGTTTGCCAAATATTGAAGGTAAAATTTTATCCTCACTCATGGCATACATTACCCTAGGGTTACTCATTAAAAGCACATTTACATAAGCCAATACACTTAAAAATAAAAAACCCGATAAAATACGTTCGGCATTTACACCAAATACTTTTGATGCCATTACCGCTGCAATATTTTTAGTATCCTTCAACGCATCAAACCCAATTACTTTTATGTAGGCATAGTTAATAGTTAAGTATAAAATTATAATAATGCTTATTCCAAAAAAAATACCCCTTGGTACATTTTTAGTTGGCTTATCTACCTCGGCACCAAAGTTTATTGTTTGTTGATAACCACCGTAGGTAAAGCTTACAGCTACTAATCCAATGCCAAATGCTTTTATGTACTCCATAAAAGTTGGCGAAATAGTTGATGCATTTATTACTTGATTACTAGCTTGTGCATCTGCAAAAAATAACGGTGTAATTAATAAAAGAATTAAAATAATTTTTATAATGGTTAACACATTTTGTGTTTTAGCACTCATTTTTAACCCCAATAAATTTACGCCGTAAAAAATTGCAATAGCCACAATTGCAATTATTATTTGTATGTTTTGAATGTAACTAGCATTGGCAACAATTTTCATCCACTCTACATCTTTACTTAATGGTACAAAAATGGCAGTAATATACTCTCCACCAACTAAGGCAACCATGGCCAATGATGCTGCATTGCTTACCAATATTACACAGTTTATTGCAAAGGCTATTGATGGGTGATAGGCATACGAAAAAACTTTATAATACCCACCAGTTACTGGTAAGCGGCTGCCAATTTCGGCATACGTTAATGCCCCACAAAAAGCAACTAAGCCTCCAGCAATCCATGCGGCAAAAAATAAAAAAGTATCTGGCGATGCTTTAGCTACATTTACTGGAGTACGAAAAATGCCCATACCAATTACAAGGCTTACCACTATCATGGTAAAGTCGAACAAGGTTAGTTTTGATTTTGAAGCCATTCTGTAAGATAATTTTTTTTGTTCACTATTTGTGGAGATAATAAATTTTATGTTTAACAACAATGCCATTACATTTGCACCAGATTTGGTTTCCGATTTTCAATATTGGAATTAATAGGGAATCCTGTTTAAATCAGGAGCTATCCCCGTAGCTGTAAAACCCCAAACCCCTAAAGGGGCTTTTGGTTTCTAACAATTATGCCACTGTTCGTAACACAAAACCGAATGGGAAGGACGTTAGAAATGGGTTGAGCCAGAAGACCTGCCACATCTACTAACAATCATTCAACGCTTTCGGGTGAAAGGCATGGAGTTTAAAAGCCGTAAGGCATTTACATTTCGCCGTAATTGGGTTTCTTCAATTACATTTTTCCAGAAAGCAGTCACAACAAAAAAAATTTTTCAAAAATGAAAAAGAAAATTTTTATTGCGGCTGCTGTAATTATCAGCAGTCATTATTTACAAGCGCAGGAAACGACAGATTCAAAACAATTAGATGAAGTAATTGTAACTGCTACTAAGTTTGAACAAAAACAAAGTACTACTGGAAAAGTAGTAACAGTAATTAACCAGCAAACATTACAACGCAATGCCGGCAAAACACTTACCGAAATTATTAATTATCAAACTGGGGTATTTATTAACGGTGCCAATAACAATTTGGGAACCAATCAAGATCTTTATTTTCGTGGCGCTGGCAGTGGTAATACATTAATATTAATTGATGGGGTGCCCGTTGGCGACCCATCGCAAATAAATAATAGTTTTGATTTAAACAATATTGCCGTTGCACAAGTTGAACGTATTGAAATTTTAAAAGGAGCCCAAAGTACATTGTGGGGTAGCGATGCTGTTGCAGGTGTAATCAATATTATTACAAAAAAAGGGGGCAAAAATAAAATATCACCCTCTGCCATGCTTAGCTATGGTAGTTACAATACACTTCGGGGTAATGCAGGTGTAGATGGGAGTATAAAAAAATTCAGTTACAATATCGGGTATCAAATTACAAACAGTAAAGGCTTTTCATCGGCTTTAGATACGTTGGGTAATAAGAATTTTGATGCTGACAAGTTTACACAAAATAACATTCAGGCAAACCTAGGTTATCAACTTAATTCAAAATTTAATATTCGATACACTGCTAATTATGCAAAATATACCTCAGGTATTGACCCCGGAGCTTTTAAAGACGATAATGACATAACAGTTGAAAATGATAACTTTTTGAACAGCCTTAGTCTTAATTACAAAACAGAAAAAGCAGCCTTGCATTTTACTCAAAGTATTATTAATGCCAACAGAAAAATTATTGATGATAGTACAGATATTGGCGGTTTTAGCACATCGCCATTTGCTTTTTATACTATTTGGGCAAGGGGAAATTATAAAGGGGTTTCATCAGTAACAGAATTGTACGGTAACTACAACATCAACAAGCATTTTTCTTTGATAGCAGGTACTCAATATCTCGGTCAAAATACTACACAAAGTTATGAAAGCATTAGTAATTATGGGCCATTTAAAGCTACACCATTGGGTAAAGACAGTGCCAAAGTAAATAATTTTTCTTTTTATGCATCTGCATTGTTGATTGATATTAAAGGCTTTAATGCAGAAGCAGGTTTTAGAATTAATAGAAACAGTATTTATGGCAGCAATGCCACTTATACTGTTAACCCTTCTTACAATATTGATGAAAATACAAAGTTGTTTGTAAATATTTCTTCGTCCTATAAAATACCATCTCTGTATCAACTGTACAGCGAGTATGGTAATAAAGATTTAAAGCCCGAAAAAAGTAATAACTACGAATTGGGGGTGCATACGTTCAGTAACAATAAACAAAACTCATTCCGTATTACTGGTTTTAAAAGAGATATTAAAGACCTGATTATATTTTATACCGATGCTAATTGGGAAAGCAAATATATTAATAGAGATGAGCAAAATGATTATGGGTTTGAATTAGAAAGCACTATAACTATTGGCAAAAAAGGTAACTGGAGCAATAATTTTACTTATGTAGATGGCGAAGGAAAAAACAACAATGTAAAAGTTAAAAACCTACACCGCCGCCCTAATTTTACCTTTAACAGTGTGCTTACTTTACAACCAACTAACGCATTAACTATTATGCCCTCCTTTCGTTTTGTGGGTACAAGGCTTAAAGGACAGTACGATGCTGGTCCTGCACAAATGCAGCAATACTATACCCTTGATTGTTATTTAGGGTATGAATTTGCAAAAAAATTCAGGGCATTTGTGGATGTACGTAATATTACCAATCAACAATATTTTGATGTGGTGGGTTACAACAGCAGAAGGTTTAATATGATGGCAGGAATTGGTCTAAACTTTTAAAAAAATAAATAGTGAATGGTTAATTGCGAATACAGTTTTAGTATATTGACCATTCACTATTCACCATAAAACAACTATTTATGTCAATACAAAAAATCAATCCTCGTTTTGCAATACTAGCCTTGTTTATGATTGTTGTAGCCGCAATACGTATCCCCAATGCAGCACAGCTAACGCCTTGGGCAAATTTTACGCCAATAGGCGCCATGGCTTTATTTGGGGGTTCGTATTTTACCAGCAAATGGAAAACCTTTGCTTTTCCATTACTTACTTTATTCATAAGCGATCTAGTTATAAATGTTATTGTTTTTGATGGTAAGTATGGTGTAATGTATGGAGGTTGGTATATTATCTACGGCATTTTTTCTTTAATTGTGTTATTTGGTAAATGGATGATTAAAAAAGTAACAGTAAAAAATATAGTAGTTGCATCATTATCAGCAGCAATAAGTCATTGGCTTATTGCCGATTTTACAGTTTGGATTGGCGGAGGAACCGATTTAAGAACAATGACGCCGTTAACAAAAGACTGGGCAGGCTTAATACAATGTTATACTCAGGGATTTCCGTTTATGAGGAATTTTTTAATGGGTACACTAGTGTATAGTGGTATTATGTTTGGTGTGTTTGAGTGGATGAAATCTAAAAAACCATCACTTCAATTTGCATAAATATGAAAGCATGTTCCTTTTTACCTGCTGCCACCCAAATGATATATGATATGGGTTTGCAACATTTGTTGTATGGCATTACGTTTGAATGCCCTACACAAGCCCTTGAAGAAAAACAAAAAGTTGTACGCTGTGTAATGGAAGGCAAAAATTACAGCAGTGCAGAGATTGATAAAATATTTAGTGCCAGTAAAGCACAAGGTAAAAGTTTGTATTATGTAGATGAAGATTTGATAGAGCAGTTGCAACCCGATATTATTTTTACACAAGACACTTGCGAAGTTTGCCAGATAGATACTAAATGCACCGCAGCAGCAGTTGCCAAATTAACCAAGCAGCCACAAATTATTCCGCTTACGCCAAATAATTTACAAGATGTTTATCAAACTGCAATTATTATTGCAACAGCATTAGGGCATGAAGAAGCAGCCTATATATATTTAGCAACATTACAAAAAAGAACAGCTGCTATTTTAGACACACTACGTTTGCATCAAATGCCATTGAAGAGAATTATGCTGTTGGAATGGATTGAACCCATTTACAATTGCGGTCATTGGATACCTTTTCAAATTGCACAGGCCGGCTGTATTGATATGATGAGTAACCCTGCAGGCGATAGTATTGTTACGCCTTGGGAAAAAATTGTAAAATATAACCCTGAGATATTTATTATTGCACCCTGTGGTTTTCATATACCAAGGGCAAAAGAAGAAATGCATTTATTAACTCAAAAAAATAATTGGGATGTTATTGAAGCGGTACAAACCAATCAGGTGTATCTATGCGATTTTGATTTATTTACCCAACCATCCGCTTCAACATTGGTAGATGGGGTAGAATTATTAGCAGCATTATTTCACCCAAGTTTATTTAAAGTGCCCTATCACTTGCAGCAAAAATATTTCCATTACAATTCAAACGCAGTTGCCCATGTGTAAGCATGAAGAAAAAAAATGCCCCCGTTGCAGCGAAACATTTGAATGTAAAGTGGGAGATATCTTAAAATGCCAATGCTATGGCATTAAAATTTCTATTGAAGAAGAGGCTTTCATAACATCTAATTATACAGATTGTTTGTGCAGTAATTGTTTATTGCAATTAAAAAGCTGTTACCATTTATTTATTGAACAGAAAGTGTTTTATGAAAAAAGATAAACTTTCTTACTCCCCTTCAGGGGATGGGGGTACTATTATTTTTATAACTGGCGGTGCAAGAAGCGGCAAAAGCAACTATGCACAGCAACTGGCTTTATCACTATCCAACAATCCTGTGTATGTGGCTACCGCCAAGGTTTGGGATGATGATTTTGAAAAAAGGGTTAAGCGGCATAAAAACGATAGGGATGAAACGTGGATAAATTACGAAGAGCAGAGAAATGTAAGTGCATTGCCTATCCAAAATAAAATATGTATTATTGATTGTGTTACACTTTGGCTAACCAATTTTTTTATTGATAGTAAAAATGATATTGACGCATCCCTTGTACTATTTAAAGAACAAATTGATGCGTTGTATAAAATGCCTGGAACATTTATCATCATCAGTAACGAAATTGGAATGGGGGTACATGCTGAAACAGAAGTGGGAAGAAAATTTACTGATTTGCAGGGATGGGCAAATCAATACACTGCGTCAAAAGCAAAAAAAGTAATACTCTTGGTAAGTGGGATACCGGTAACAATAAAAGTAGATAACACTATTTAAAATGAACACTGTAAATAATTTTAATGATATTCCCCCTTTAAAGGATAGGGGCAAAATACCTGCAATATTTAGTTGGAGTGGTGGCAAAGACAGCAGCTATGCTTTACATAAAGTGTTACAAGAAGGTGTGTATGATGTTAAATATTTACTAAGTACCATCAACGGAAAGTACAAACGGCTTAGTATGCATGGTGTAAGTGAAGAATTGATAGAAGCACAGGCAGATAGCATTGGTATAAAACTATTAAAAGTATATGTTTATGAAGCAAATAATTTAGAATACGAAAAACAAATGGAAGCAATATTGCTAAAGGCAAAAGCAGAAAATATTAACCATGTAATTTTTGGAGATATATTTTTAGAGGACCTGCGCCAATACCGGGAACAAAAAATGGCGGCATTAGAACTACAGTGTGTATTCCCTATTTGGAAAACAGATACCCAATGGATGATAAATGATTTTATTGAAAAAGGGTTTAAAACAATTACCTGCTGTATAAATGATGGTTACCTAGATGAAAGTTGGTGCGGAAGAATGATAGATGAAGTATTTGTTAAAGAGTTACCGAAAACTGTAGATGCTTGCGGTGAAAATGGCGAATTTCATAGCTATTGTTTTGAAGGCCCAATTTTTAAAAAGATAATAAATATTGCAACAGGAGAAAAAACATATAAACCACTCGAAATAAAACTAGCTGATCACCCCACACCAATAAAAGATGTGGGTACAAAGGGTTTTTGGTTTTGCGATTTACTACTTCAATAAATTAAAATATAAATCACTAAAATGAGTTTAATTACGAACCAACTTCAACAAAAAATAAATAATAAAACAAAACCATTAGGGGCATTAGGCGTATTAGAAGATATTGCTTTGCAAATTGGCGAAATACAAAACACCTTAACACCACAAATAAATAATCCAACTATTGTTGTATTTGCTGCAGACCATGGTATAGCTGCCGAAGGCAAGGTAAATCCTTTTCCCCAAGCAGTTACGGCGCAAATGGTTTTAAATTTTGTGCAAGGGGGTGCTGCTATTAATGTTTTTTGCAAGCAAAATAATATTGGCTTAACAGTGGTAGATGCTGGCGTAAATTTCGATTTTGAACCAAGCTTGCCCATTGTACATGCTAAAATAAAAAAAGGCACAAACAATTATACAACCAGCAATGCAATGAGTGAGAAAGATGTACATACCAGTTTACTAAAAGGGGGCCAAGTTGTACAACAATTATTTGATAATGGCTGCAACACTATTAGCTTTGGCGAAATGGGCATTGGCAATACATCTGCCGCATCGTTACTAATGAGTGCTATTAACAACATTGATATACAGAATTGTGTAGGTAAAGGAACGGGTGTAAATGATGAACAATTACAAATAAAAATAAATACACTTAAAGATGTTTACCATTTTCATAAACTACAACAAAACCATAGCGGAATTGAATTATTAGGTAAAGTAGGCGGATTTGAAATTGCTATGATGGCAGGGGCTTATTTAAAAGCTGCTGAACTAAGCATGGTAATTGTTGTTGATGGATTTATTGCTACTGCTGCTTTGTTAGTAGCAAAAAAACAAAATGAACAAATTTTACCTTTTTGTATTTTTGCCCATACTAGCGGTGAGCAGGGGCATTTAAAAATGCTTGAAAAAATTGGAGCCAAACCCTTACTTAATTTAGGGATGCGATTAGGAGAAGGTACTGGGGCAGCATTGGCTATACCCATACTATTAAGTGCAGTAAATTTTTTAAACGAAATGGCTAGCTTTGAAA
>JANNWD010000084.1:0-17660 GCA_031408315.1 Bacteroidota bacterium | reverse complement strand
ATCTGTTAAACCCACGTAAATATAGTTTCGATTTAAACTTTTTATAGCATAAACATAGTACATAATTAAAATAACAAAGTGAAGCATAATGCTTCACTTTGTGCCCACGAAAGGAATCGCCTAAATATCTTAATAACTTGTCCAACAATTACTTATATTTCTATGTTAAAGTAAAAGACTATTTTTTTGCTTTACTTTTTGTAATACCGACTATAACTTCTATCTGTTTTACTGCATCCTCAATGTTAGACATCCTACCTTCAAGTGTTTTATAAGCAGTCATCAATTCGCTATTGCTATACATATCCCCATCGCCTGTAATAAGCCAATAAGGCGATATTTTATAATGGTTGCATAACCTACCAATAGCTTCTACAGTTACAGTATTTTCGCCTGTACTTTCTCTTAAACGAAAAATGTTACTTGCCTTCATGCCAACAGCATCACCGAATGCCTGTGCGGTTACCTTTCCCATGCTACGGTTACCAAGTATTCTATCCATTGCGAAAAGAAAACGTTGGGTAATATTATAGCTAAAATATTTTTTATCGGTAATGTCTAACATCATTGCTTTTTGTAAGTCATTTTACAAGTTGCCGTACTATTGGCATTAACATAATCTATAATTTCACTTTCTGTTTTATCGCATTCTATTTGTAAAGAATTACCAGCACAATCTGTAAGTTGCCAACAAGACTTTGCATTGCTTTCCTTTTTGCACGAGACAAAAGCAATGAATAAAAATGCTGTGCCTAATAAATATCTTTTCATACTATTTTGTTGTTAATGTTTTGGCAAATAAAACTGGATCGTGTCCTTTCTTTTTACAAAAGTCAATCAATTTATCATAGGTTAAATCAGGGTCGCCATTTGGGTTATACCCAACTAAAGTAGTATCTGCTTTATACCCTCTTAACTTCATATCTAACCCTACTGTACTATTGTGCAAAGCCACGTTTAATTTTATTAATTCTTTATCCTTATCGGAAATTGAATTTGAATTACAAGAGAAAACTATAGCAACAGATAAAATCATTAATGCTCTTTTCATGTCTCACATTGTTATTTTACTAATTACACCTTTAATAATAAATACTGACTTTATTGCACTTACTGGGAATTCTTTAGGTTCGTAAAAATCATTTTCACTTACCAAAAGCCAGTGCTTGTCATCCTTTCCCTTTTTTATATATTTTAAATAAACTTCGCCATCGTTAAACTGTATAACATAAGCGTAGCCATAGTTTAGGTATTGTTTTTCAATTTCTTTAATGCCAATAATTTCGCCGCTATTAAACTTTGGATACATACTATCTCCAAAAACATTTATAAAATCTAACCCCCGCCCCCAATTGGGAATTGATACTGGTATTTTTTCTATTTCCTTATTGAGTCCTTCTTTATCAAAACCAGCTGCCGCTTTTACATTGGGATAGTAATAGCCTGTGCTATTTTCATCGTCTTCCACAAAAGGCACTTTTTTATCTATTTTTAAAAATTCATTTATTAGGATAGCGGTTGCTTTACTTATTTTTTTTTGCCCACGTTCAATTTGACCTACCATTTCTCTTGTAATGCCTATTGCATCAGCAAATTGTTGTTGATTTAATCCTTTATTCTCTCGAATTTTTTTTATATCATAATTGATGTTTATTAACATAGTGTTGATAAGTTAAGATAAAAAAGTTCCTTTTATTTTTGGAAAAGATAATTTAGTTCCTTTATTTTGTGTATTCAATTCCGAAAATAGAAACAAATATAATAAAAATGAAACAAAAAATATTAAATACGGAAATGTCTTTTGAAATATTCCGTAAAAATTATAATGGTCTTAGGGTTATGGTTTACGATGATATGATGGTTTATTCCGTAGCAGCTGGGTGGGCAGACAAAGCTGCAAAAAGTGCAACTGAGTTAATAAGTAAAATGCAATTACCCCTAACAGCAACACCTACATTTTTACATAGAAAAGATAGTTTTTCAATCACATTTAAAAATTAATAAAATGGCATTTATAAGTAGAGAATATTACCAAGAGTTAAACGCAAACGATTTGATAGAACACGGCGATTGGGTTAAGCTACACCGTATGAGTAAAGAGATTGGAATAAAAAACGGCAATGGGTATGCACCTGCTACTTTCCGTAATGCAGTGGTGGAAGCATTTACAACTACAGATGAGGTGGTGGAGTTAATTAAATCTTACTACGAACCTAAAGTAGAAAGTATAAGACTTCAAAGGCTTGCGGTAAAAGATATGCGTAAGAAATTATCCATATAAAACAGAAGCCATCCACGGCGAATGGATGACTTCTAATAACCTTAAAAAGATTATTCACAACACAAAGTTATAAAAATGAAAGCAGAAATCAAGTTGCAAAAATTAAACATGGAGTTTGCAATTAACTGGCTTGACATTATTGAAATATGCAACCAAGGTATTGCTAAGGGTTTTGAGTTAGCATTTTATAAAGAGAAAAAAAAAGAGGCTGTAAAAGGATATGCAGAGGCGATGACAAGCATTGTAAAAGATGCTATTGAGTTATCAAATATTAATCTTGAAAATTTTGCAGCATGACAGAGTTGACGTATGAAAAACTCTACCGAGAACAAAGCCGTAGGCTGGAATTTATTGAGCAATCTTTAAAGGTTCTTACCATCAATAACGGTATCAGCAAATGGATTACGGAAGACGAAGCTGCAATAATGACTGGGCTTAGTAAACGCAGCCTACGGGATAAAAGAAAAAATGGAGTTTTTAATTGGAGTACCGCAACTGGTAGAAAAATCAAGTATTTAAGAAAGGATGTTGAGGGGTATTTAAATAACAATAGCACATTAAGAAAATGAAACGAATACTTGAAATTGCCTATTTCTTTTTGGTTTGTATTCCATTAGCTATTTCGGTTTACATAATTGTAACACTCATTTGTTTGATAAAAAAGTAAGCGATGAACATAGAATTAAAACAACAAATAATACATCAGCTATTGCAAGTACCTGATACAACTATGTGGGGAGTAGCAATAAAAAATTTCATCAATCATTTGCAATTAAAAACAGATGATGATTTAAAGCAACTGGTAAAAGAAGTACAGGCACAAATTAGAGATGGCCCCATACTAATGAAAACAATATTAGGAGAAAGCTATACATTTTTTCAATCTATAAATATTTAATAATTACTAAAAACAAAAATTATGGGCTTAGAAAACAACAGCAATGCCATTTACCTAACAATTAGTAACGGCAAAATTTGCAGACAAGTAGCTGCAAAAACAGAAACAAGTAAAGAACGTACCAACAAAAACGGAAAGCTGGTACACGAAGAATTCTACGATAAAATAAGTGGATCGCTTACCGACATTAAAGTACGTGAAGTGGAGATTGCAGGGCAACAATCTAAATTTTGGGAATTAAAAATTGAAGATGAAGGTAAGTTGTACCAACTACAATTTAACTACAGCAGTGGGTATGCCAGTTGCTTTTTAAAATCAATTCCAAATGCCGATTTATCACAGCGTATAAGTTTTATTCCAAAAATGACGGAGGAAAACGGCAAAAAGAAAACCACACTTTTTGTTAATCAGGGCGGCAATGCTTTAAAGCATTTCTATACCAAAGACAATCCCAACGGATTGCCACAAATGGTATTAACAAAGTTAAAAGGTAAAGATGTGTGGGATGATTACGACATGATGCAATTCCTTGAAAAAATGATAAATGAAAAAATTAAACCTCAATTAAAAGGTGCTACACAAACACAGGCTGAACCTGCAATGGCGAATGCAGAAGTTGATTTAGATGATGATGGCAAACCAATGCCATTTTAATACAGGCAGCACACACCTACGGCCACAGCTGGCTTGGCAAATAAAAAAGATGTGTAAGGCGAGCCCTAAGCCAACCGGGTAAGTGTTGGCAATTTTTAACCTTCTAAAATTATTCACAATGGCGATTATTCACAAAGACGACATCCAACGCATTGACTTTTTGGATGAAAGATTTTACACAAAAGATGGTGGAATTACATTTTATCCATCGGTTACAACCGTTTTAGAAGCCTTGCCAAAAGGCTTTGGTTATACGCAATGGCTTAAAGATTTGGGCAGCAATGCCGATGAAGTAATGAAACGTGCCGGAGATAGTGGCAGTCGTGTACACGGAGCTATTGAGCAATATCTGTTAGGCAATGAAGTAGTATGGGCAGACGAAAACGGTAATGGCTATTACGACTGGCAGGAGTGGCAGATGATAAACAAGTTCGTAGAGTTTTGGCAAACACATAAACCTGAATTGCTGGGTGCTGAAATTAATTTTGTTAGCGACACATTAAGACTTGGTGGGACCATGGATATTATCTGCCGTATCAATGGCGAACTATGGCTGATTGATACAAAAACATCCAACAATATATACGACAGCCATGCTCTGCAATTAGCCGCTTATGCAACAATGTGGAACGAATTTAATCCCGATAACAAAGTACAACGCTTTGGAATAATGTGGCTAAAGGCACTAACACGAGGTGCTGACAAAAAAGGCGAAAAAATACAGGGGTTAGGCTGGCAGTTAAAAGAATTTGACGAACCACTTGCTGACTTATGGAATTCGTTTTGCGATGTACGCAGAATTTGGGATAGGCAAAACCCAAACTACAAACCAAAGAACCTAACACTCCCCGATAGGTTGAAACTGGAAGATGCAAAACCAGTTAGAACACCCGAACCAGTTTTAGAAACTATTTAATCAATTCATAAATTTTTATACAATGGCATACGAAATATTTATAGAACCCGAATTAGAAGATTTGCAAGTAGCAGACAATGCTGTAGAGTGGCAATTAATCTGCGAAGATTTAGGGCTTAATGGACAATTAAAGTTATCAGAAAAAAGCCCTGAAAGTAAAGCTCCGCCATACATGGCTATAGATCCAAAAACAGCAAGGATAATAAGAGTGCTTTGTCCCTGTAAAACAAAAATTGGCGAATACAAACAATCAACCATTCCATTGGAAGTATTGAAAGAGGTACACAATGCACAGCAGCACGGATGGTTTAACAGTATCTATGTTTTTTCGGACGATAAGACACCCGACCCTTTTGTTATTGGATTTCTACATGCCGAATATGAATGGAATGCACCATCAATGTTAATAGCCAGGTGGGGAGCTGAAATGTTACCATTTGAATTACTGGAATCAAAAGCTATTGAAAGGCTACGCAACTATGCAAAAGATGCTTTAATTGAAATGAAGTCTTATGTAGAAAACGCAGGGCAAAGTATTGATTCGTTTATTCATAAATGCCTTGCCGGAAAGCAATTGCCAAGAATTGACTTTGATACTCCCGACTTGCATGCCAGTTCATCAAGCCTACCATTTTAATAACAATTTAAAAAAAAATAACAATGCAAACAATTTATGAGGCAAAAGCCTCCACGACTTCGCAACCCATTATTGAAAGGGTTAAAACTTTTGACGATGCCTGCAAAGTAGTAGGATTGGATAAAGTAAAGGTAGGCATTACAGGGTTGGACGATGACACCAATTCGATAATTGCTTATACCAAACTTGTAATAATTGCTAAGGCTTTAAATGAAGGTTGGCAACCTGATTGGACAGATAGTACCCAGCGTAAATATGTGCCATGGTTTGAACACAAATCGGGTTTCGGGTTGGCGTTCCTCGTCTGCGATTTCTGGGATACGGTTACGGATGTCGGCTCTCGCCTTTGCTTTAAAACAGCCGAATTAGCTAAGTACGCAGCAACACAATTTGCAGACATCTACAACGATTTTTTAACAATCAAAAAATAAATAATGAAATCAATTAAAACATTTGAAGAAGCCTGCACATCACTTGGTTATCCAACAGAGTTGCCAGTATTTTTAAAGCCAGTAACCAAACACCATAAGGCGATTATTGCACACTACAAGTTAGTAATTATAGTGGAAGCAGTTAATGCAGGTTGGCAACCCGACTGGGATAATACAGACGAATACAAATATGAGCTATGGCCAGATATTGTAAAAGATGAAACTAAACCATCGGGTTTCGGGTTGGCGTACTTCGGCTACGTTCGCTGGGTTGCGATTTCGTCTGTCGGCTCTCGCCTTTGCTTTGTTAGTAGAGAAGCCGCTAAGCAGGTGTTTGAAACATTTAAGGACTTATACGAAGATTATTTATTAATCGGATAAAGCAAAACGGTTGTATGCTGCATGGGTTGTGTTTTGTTCGTTGTCAGGTTTCAGGTTGGCGTACAACGACTACGATAACTGGAATACGAATACGAATGTCAGCTCTCACCTATGCTAAAAATATTGCAGCATAAACCTTGCCTCTCGGCAAAAAATAAATCATTTATAAAGTGCCTTAGTAATGAAAGTGAAAGGGCATTTTTAAAGCAAAGGAATGAAAAGGAAAAATAATTTATATCAACAAGTATGTAGCGTTGAAAATCTCCAATTAGCTGATATAAAAGCACAGAAAGGAAAAGTTAAACAGTATGGCGTTATCATTCACAATAGGAATAAGGAATCTAATCTTTTACAACTTCAAGATATGCTGCTAAATAAAACTTACAAAACATCTGCCTATACAACATTTAAAGTGTATGAGCCAAAAGAAAGAGAGGTTTATAAGTTGCCCTATTTTCCTGATAGAATTACGCATCATGCGGTAATGAATATACTTGAGCCAATGTTTGTAAACTGCTTTGTAACTAATTCGTATAGCTGCATTAAAGGCAAAGGAATTCATGCTGCCGCCAATGATGTAAAAAAAGCATTGAGAGATGTTGCTGGAACGCAGTATTGTTTGAAACTGGATATAAAAAAGTTTTATCCAAATATCAACCACGATATTTTAAAACAACTGCTTCGCCTAAAAATAAAGGATAATGATTTGTTGTGGTTATTAGATGAAATCATTGATAGTGCAGAAGGTTTACCAATTGGCAACTACCTAAGTCAATATTTCGCAAATTTTTATCTTACATATTTCGACCATTGGATAAAAGAAACAAAAGCTGTAAAGTATTTTTTCCGCTATGCAGATGACATAGTTATACTAAGCAGTAATAAGGCATACTTACACAATTTACTTGCTGAAATAAGCAGCTACCTATACACTAATCTTGATTTAAAAGTAAAGGAAAACTACCAAGTATTCCCAGTAGCAGCACGAAGCATCGATTTTGTAGGATACCGATTTTACCATACACACACACTTTTAAGAAAGGGTATTAAACAGCGATTTGCAAGGATGCTACACAGAAGAAAAAACGATGCTTCTATTGCCTCCTATTATGGTTGGGCAAAGCATTGTAATTCAAAAAATTTATTGAACAAATTATTAAAGGAACATGAACAGTTTTAAAGAATTCGGCATAAAGCCACAAAGTAAAAGTTTTGAGGGAGACAAAATAAAAATTGACAGGATACTGAATAAACAAATAACTGTTGAAGCCTACAAGATTGAGGTTTCAAAATATGATAAAGGAACTGGAAAATGCCTTTACATACAAGTATTGGTAGATGGTAGCAAAAGAGTATTGTTTACTGGTTCTGCCAATTTAATGGATATGATAGAACAAGTACCTAAAGAAAAATTTCCCTTCAAAACAACCATCATAAAAGAGAACGAACGATTTGAATTCACATAATTTTTTAAACAAAAAATAGAAGTAAAAATGACTACAAAAGAAGTGTTACAGCAATGTATCGTAGATGGTAACATTATAAAATTACCAGCCGTTCAATTGGAACGGAAAGAATACACCGAAGTAAAAAGGGAGCTTGAACTTATCGGTGGAAAATGGAAAGGCGGTAAAACGCAGGGCTTTGTTTTTGAAGAAGATCCAACAGATTTATTGGAGCAAATAGCAAATGGCGAAAAACGAAATCTTAAAAAAGAATTTCAATTTTTTCCAACTCCTTATGAGCTGGCGGATAGAATGGCTTCTAAGCTTATCATTTACAACCACAGCAAAATACTTGAACCATCAGCAGGCAGAGGGGCTTTAGTTAAGGCCATTAATAGAGAGATGGAAGATTTGCAAGTTGATTGCTTTGAGTTAATGGAACTGAATAGAAATATTCTTAAAAACGTTCCTACAGCCAATATCATTGGTGAAGATTTTTTGCAAACAGAAATTGAAAACGAATACGACATTGTTATTGCTAATCATCCTTTTAGCAAAAATCAAGACATCGACCATATCCGCAAAATGTTTCAAGTCTGCAAGCCTGGTGGTACAATTATTACAATCACTTCTAAGCATTGGCAATCATCCAGCAACAAAAAAGAAACTGCATTTAGAGAATGGCTAAATGGGTTAGATGTTTATACAGAAGAAATTGAAGCTGGCGAGTTTAAAGATAGTGGTACTATGATTGGTGCTGTATTGTTAATGTTTGATAAGCCATTGGTAGCTGAGGAGGAATTAAAAGAAGAAGCGGAGTTAGACGGCCCTGTGATAGATAAAAAAGAAACACCAGTAGTTTCTAAGACTGAAAAGCGTTGGTTAAGATACGATTTTGAGGCAGACGAAGTGCATCAATTGAGTGTGGAAATGGCAAACAAAGTGCAGGAAATGCAGTCGGTAGAGCAAGAAAAGAAATCGGTAACAAGCTCCTACACATCAAGGGCTAACGCCTTAAAATCACACATCAACGATTTAAGCAACAAAGTGGCTTCGGGCTACGAAAGCAGGGAAATTGAATGCTTAGTAAAATTCCACGAAACTAAGCAAGGTTGGAAAACTTTGATTAGGAAAGATAACGGTAGAAAATTTGAAGAAAGGATGTTGCCAAGCGAATGGACATTATTTACACAGCCACTTGAAAAAGAAGAATTGGAAACAGCATGATTACTTTAAGACCATATCAAATTGCCATATCCGACAAGGCTTTTGAGTTGCTACAACAATATAAAATAGCATATTTATCAATGCAGGTTCGGACAGGGAAAACATTGACAGCCTTGTCCGCTGCTGATAAATATTTGGTAGGAATAGAAAATGCAACTGTTCTTTTTCTTACAAAGAAAAAAGCAATAGGCAGTATTGAAAACGACCGTAATTTATTGATGCCTAACTATGAATTATTCATAACTAATTATGAAAGTATTAGTAAGGTAGTTGGCAAAAACTTTGATTTAATTATTTGCGATGAAGCCCATTGTTTGGGGCAATTTCCGCAGCCAGCAGAAAGAACAAAGCAATTAAAAGAACTATGTAAAGGAAAGCCGATTGTTTATTTAAGTGGTACACCTACGCCTGAAAGCTACAGCCAAATTTACCACCAGTTTTGGATTAGTGAATACTCGCCTTTTGCAGACCACACCAATTTTTATAAATGGGCCAACGAGTTTGTAACTAAGAAAAAAAGATACTTTTTTAATAGAGAGGTAACGGACTATAGCAATGCAAAACAAACTGAAATAGATAAGTTCTGTAAGCACTTATTCATAAGTTATACTCAGGAAGAAGCCGGATTTATACAAGCGGTAAAGGAGCAGGTATTGAAAATACAAATGAAAGATGTTACCTACAATCTTGCCGATAAAATGCGAAAAAGGCGTGTACATATAGGCACCAATGGCGAAGAGATTATAGCAGATACCGAAGTGAAGCTAATGCAGAAGCTGCATCAAATTTATAGCGGTACTGTAATAGCCGATAATCTGCAACAGCCAATTTATTTTGATACCTCAAAAGTTGAATATATAAAGCAACAATTCAAAGGAAAAAAGATTGCCATATTCTACAAATTCAGAGCCGAGGAATTGATGTTAAAAAAATATTTCAATACCACCAGTGATCCCGATTTTTTTAAACGATATGTGTATGGCGAATATGTAGAAGATTTGGCTTTTATATCTCAAATTCAAAGCGGTAGAGAAGGTATTGATTTAAGTACCGCCGATTGCTTGATAATGCTAAACATTGATTTTAGTTCTGTTAGTTACCAACAAGCAAGAGCAAGGCTTCAAAGTAAGGATAGGGTTAAAGAATGCTTATTGTATTGGATTTTCAGCGATGGCGGTATAGAGGAAAAAATATACAAAACTGTTATGGGGAAGCAAGACTATACTTTATCATATTTTAAAAAAGATTTCGGTATTAAAAAATTAGAGAATGGGCTTGTTGGATAAAATAAAATCTGATTTACAAAATAATGTAAAGGTCTCGAATTCGACACCTTTAATCCCCTCGAATTCGGGGGAATTAAAAAAGGAAAAATTGCCAATCATTGATGCTATTGATGACGAGGAAGTAGAGCCACAAGAAGAAGTAAACGATTTATTATTCCCTTTCAAAAACAGGGAGGAACTAAAAGATAAAGCAACCGAATTAAGGATGTTCTATTCGGAGGTTTTGCTACCCGAAAAACGCACAACTTTTGGAAAAGGTACTACTATTCAAAACCCAAAAATTTTTATACAAAGCGTTTTAAAGTTGATGGTTACTTATTGGCACGACCAATTGTATGTAAGAGATAGGGTGTGTGATTTGATTTTTTTAAAAGAATGTTTTGAACAAAAAAAAATGAAATGAGATTAGAAGACGCTTTACTAATTAAATCAAGACCAAGGTGGAATAGTAAACGATGGAAATTATTACGTCTATCTGCTCCGCCTTTTTGCAAAATGCGAAAGATGCAACAGGGTACTATTGAACCCACAATCGATATTAATTCACCAAGGAGGTTTTTGTCAAAATAAAATTAGTAATGAAAGAATCAGAATTACAAGCAAAAATAATTAAGACACTTGAAGCCGATGGTTGGTTTGTATTAAAGTTAATCCAAACAAATAAAAATGGAATACCTGATTTAGAAATAATTAAGGGGGGTAGGGTTGTTTTTTTAGAAGTGAAAAGTGATACTGGTAAAGTTAGCTCCTTGCAAGAATACCGAATTGAGCAGCTAAAAAAATACGATACCGAAGCATACATAATAAAAGGGTGGAAAGGTTTTGTTGAATTTAAAAATATGATACAATAATGAAATTATTAGACCAAGCGAAAAAATATATTAAACATACTTATTCAATAATACCGACAGATGCACACAAGCGGCCTGTTGGATTTTGGAAGGAATATCAAACTGAAATAGCATCTGAAAGTAAACTTGATGCGATGTTCAACAGTAGTAGGGTTAAAGGTTTGGCGGTTATTTGCGGAAAGGTAAGTGCAAGTTTAGAGGTTATAGATGTGGACTGTAAGTATGATTTGACTGGTACTTTATTTCAGGACTTTATGCAATCAATTACAGATGCCAATGTGGAGCTTGCACAAAAAATCCTTATTGCAAAAACTACCAACGGCGGTTATCATATATACTACCGATGCCCTACTATTGAAGGTAATAAAAAGCTGGCCAGCAGGGAGACTACTGAAGAAGAAAGAGAAAATAACCCACACGAAAAAGTATTGGTACTTATTGAAACAAGAGGCGAAGGCGGCTATGTAATTGCAGCTCCTACTGTCGGGTATGAGTTTATACAAAACAAGCCAGCGCAATGCCCAGTTATTACAGCTGAAGAAAGAGAAGTATTGATTGAAACTGCACGGTCTTTTAATCAATGGCACGAAAAGCCAATTGCACATCAACCAACAGAGCCAAAGCAATACAGCCTTTCTCCTTTTGATGATTATAACGAACGTTGTGACATTACAGCTTTGCTTGAAAAGCACGGTTGGACAGTGGTTAAAGAAAGCAACGAGCGGATAATTTTTAAACGCCCCGGTAATACCAAAAGCAAAACAAGCGGCGATTTTTTAAAGGCTAAAAAATGGTTTTCAGTTTTCACAACTTCCTCACAATTTGAGCCAAACAAAGCATACTTGCCTTATGCTGTTTATGCAGCTTTGGAATGTAGCGGAGATTATCACAAAGCTGCAAAGCAATTGTTGGGCGATGGGTATGGCAAAATGCGGAAGAAGATTGAAAAAAAAGCAGAGGATATCATCCGAAGGTTGAAACAAAAGGAACTTGCAGAAGATGAGATTATTGAGGAGCTAATTAAAAAAGCTGATTTGTCTTTGTCTGATGCAAAAGAGACAATCAAAAATTACAATGAAAATATCGGACTTAAAGTATTAACCTTTTGGGATGTGAACCCCGAAAATATGAAGATTAGTATTGTGCGGACAAAGTTTGTGAGTTTCATACAAAGCGAAGGCGGCTTTGCACTATACTACTACGATAAAAATTCAAATCTATTCCGCATTATTCGTGAAGAGGATGGGCTGATAGAAGAAGCCAGCCCGGAGCAGATGAAAAAATTTGTACAGCAATACATTCAGACTTTACCAGCCGTGTTTGATAATACCACTAATGAAGATTTACTGGAGGTGGTGTATAAAAATCACAACATTCTTTTTGCTGAAAACTTTTTAGAGTTTCTGCAAAGAAATGATATTGATTTTTTGAAAGACGATAAAGATGCTGCCTACTTTCCTTTTAAAAATGGTGTGGTGTGCGTTACAAAAGATAAGTACGAACTGAAAACATACGGAGAACTTAAAAAAAGTATTTGGAAAAGTCAGGTGATAAACCATGAGGTGATTTTATATAACGAAAGTGAGGTTGAGCCGAGCAATATTGAATACTACAAATTCATTCAAAAAATATGCAGCGATGATCCGGAGCGTATAGAATACTGCATGAGCCTTATCGGTTATCTGCTGCATAAATACAAAGATAAATCCAATACCTATAGTGTGGTACTTACCGAAGAGACGGACGATGAGAAAAAAGGCGGCGGCACCGGTAAAGGAATTTTTACTTATGCACTTACACAGTTGATAAATACGGTGCAGGTAGATGGCAAGAATTTTAAATTGGATAAAAATTTTGCGTTTCAACGGGTAAAACTTGATACAAAGTTGATAGCAATTAATGACATCCGTAAACGAATTGATTTTGAGGGATTTTATTCTATAATTACCGAAGGTATAACCATAGAAAAAAAGAATAAAGACGAGTTGTACATACCTTATGAAGATGCTCCTAAAATTTTATTCTCTACAAACTACACCATACCTGCTGCTGCCAACCATGCAAAGCGGAGATTAAGGGTGCTGGAGTTTAGCCAATTTTTTAAAGACAATTTACCAAAGGATTTTTTCGGCCACCAGTTATTTGACGACTGGGATAAGGATGAATGGAACAGGTTTTACAATTTAATGTTCTGCTGTGTGCAAATGTATATGCAAAAAGGTGTGCCAAATCTTGAAATGAAAGATAGTACGAAAAGAAAAGAAGTAAAAACTGCTTTTGGGGATGAGTTTTTAGTATGGTGGGACGATTACCACGAAACACCATTTGGTGGCTACCAAGAGCTTAAAAAACTGTATGAACAGTTTTGTAAAATGAATGACTTTGATAAAAAGGATTATAGCCTACGCCGATTTAAAAAAGCTATCGAAGATGCTTGTGAGTTGCTTGGGTATGAATTGAAACAGCAAAAAGACAGACATGGCACCAATGTAAATGAAATTTCTATAACTAAAAAAACTACTGATTTATGATTTTGCCCTCGTTTTTTTGTGTTTCCTACTCTCTACACCCCTTTACTATTTCTAATAACAAAATGGGTGTCGCTAATAATATGGATTTTTTCGAGGGCAAGAGGGCAGTCGTTGAAAATCAGCGATTTAATAGAGGGCGGTGGCAGGGCAAAACGAGGGCAAACGAGGGCAAGAGGCTATAAACGGAAATAAGCGGCAGTAACTGACATAGTTCGTGGCAATAAGCGGCAGTATCTGACAAACGGTGTGCAGAATGTGGAAATAAACGGCAATAACTGACAAATACAAAATTATGAACCCAACGTTTTTAATAGTTGATTTATTCTGTGGCTTTGGTGGCACTACCACAGGCTTTGCAGATGCAATGATTGAGGGCAATAACATTGCTAAGGTAATTGCTTGTGTTAATCATGATCCAAAGGCAATCAAAAGCCATTGGTTAAACCATCCCGATGTTACACACTTTGAGGAAGATATTAGAACACTTGATTTAACGGAGTTGGTAGCACTGGTTGAATATTGGAAGTGTACCTACCCCGATGCTTATGTAGTATTATGGGCTTCTTTGGAGTGTACAAATTTCAGTAAGGCAAAAGGCGGCTTGCCTCGAAATGCCGACAGCCGCACATTAGCAGAGCATTTGTTTCGTTATCAAAAAGCAATCAATCCTGATTATATCAAAATTGAGAATGTGGTTGAGTTTATGAGCTGGGGACCATTGGATGATAATGGCAAGCCAGTAAGCCGTAAGAACGGACAGGACTTTATGCGCTGGAAAAATGAGCTATGCAGCTTTGGTTACTTTGATAATTGGTGTGAGATGAATAGTGCAGATTATGGGGCGTACACTTCACGTAATCGATTATTTGGCTGCTTTGCAAAAGAAGGATTACCGATTGTATGGCCAGAGCCAACGCACAGCAAAAAAGCATCTGCTGGAATGTTTGGCAGTACCGAAAAATGGAAACCTGTAAAAGATGTATTGAATTTTGAAGATGAAGGCGAAAGCATCTTTGGGAGAAAGAAACCTTTAAGCGATAGAACACTTGAACGTGTATATGCAGGGTTAGTTAAGTATGTAGCCAACGGTGATAAGTCTTTTTTAAGCAATTACAAAAGCGGTCATCCATCAAGCAAGAATACTTCTGTTGAGACAGTTGCAGGAACACTTACAACTATTCCAACACAAGCAGTTGTACAAACTCAATTTCTTTTAAAATACAATTCTATCAATGGTAAAACTGGTGTGCATCATCCACCATCAATAGATGAGCCTTCACCAACTGTTACATGCCAGGCAAGGCTTGGTGTGGTACAACCTAAATTTTTGCAGCACTATTACGGCAATGGCTTCAATACTTCAATGGAGCAACCATGCCCTACATTAACTACAAAAGAAAGAGCTGCATTAGTACAGCCACAATATTTTATTGATAGAGATTTTAAAAGTATAACCAATAGCAGCATAGAAGAGCCAGCAGGTACTTTAACTACTGTTCCAAAGATGAACTTGGTTGAGTGCAAATGTTTTTTGGCCAATCCCCAATTCAATAATAATGGTGCTTCTATTGACAAACCTTGCTTTACGCTAATTGCAAAAATGGATAAACGACCACCATATTTGGTGCAAACAGAATCCGGAGATGTAGCAATACAAGTGTACGAAAACGACAGCGAAATGGCGGTAAAGATTAAGCAGTTCATGGCTATTTATGGATTGGTAGATATTAAAATGAGAATGTTAAGAGTGCCAGAACTATTGAAAATACAAGGCTTTCCCGATACTTACCAAATGGCAGGCAATCAAAGCGACCACAAAAAATTTATAGGCAACAGTGTGGTGCCGGTTATTCCTAAAAAATGGGCAGAGGCAATGGCAGAAAGATTGATTGAGAGCCTTAAAATTAAAGTAGCATGAGCATTCAAGATAAATTAAAACTAACCTGTCAATGCTGTAAAAAAGTATATGATATTAATCGTACAGACGAGATACCAAAACACATTCATTTTATGCACTGCAACTTTTGTATTGAATGCGATTTTAATAATAGAATGACAGATTATTATAACGAATGGTGGGATGACAAAGAGAACGAAGTGTATGAAAAATACGGAACTAATTACAATGGAGAACAACAATTAAAACTACCAATTTAAAAATATAAAAATGAATATAACACCTCAATTTTACAGTAATGCTTTAGCCTTTGCGCTAAACTTAATTAGGCAGCCTTGATATTTAGTTATTGATAAATATTGTCCGCTTTTGTCCTTAAATTACTCTAATTGATAAATTTATTATCTTTTAGAGTATTTTTGTATTATGGCAAGAGTAAAACTTCAATGGCATACCGAACAACGAAAGGTTTCTGACCTGATTGTGTGGGATAAGAACCCCCATGTAATGACCGATAGGGAGAAGGGCAACCTATCTAAGTCGCTGGATAAATTCGACTACGTGGAGGTTGTGATAATCAATACTGATAACAGGCTTATTGGTGGACATCAGCGCAGGAATGATTTTATTGATAAAGGAAAACAGGACGAGTTGATAGATGTACGTGTGCCAAACCGAAAACTTACAGATAAAGAATTTGAAGAGCTTGCTATAAGATTGAATAAAAATAGAGGGCATGATGATGAGGCACTATTAAAGCAATTTTTTGATGCCGATGATTTAAAAAACTGGGGATTTGATGAGCAGGAACTAAACGACATATTTGATGATAATATTGAGTTGAAGGAAGATGATTTTAACCTTGAGGCAGAGTTGGCAAAAATTGACAAGCCAAAAACAAAAACAGGCGACTTGTATTTGCTGGGCAATCATAAATTACTTTGTGGCGATAGCACGAATTCTACAGACTTGCAAAAGATTGGCGGTATAGGTACAGCATCGGTTATCTATTGCGATCCTCCTTACAATATTGGACTTTCTTACCACAAAGGCATAAAGGGAAATACAAATAAAAAGACTTACACTAATGAAGTTTTCAATGATAATTTAAAAGATGCAGATTACTTGCAATGGGTAATCAAAACAATTAATTCGGCATTGATATTGAGCCAGCAGAATGTTCATGTGTTTTATTGGTGTGACCCAAAGTACATAGGATTAATTCAAGAAGCGTTTCAGCAAACCAAAATAAAAAATAAGAGTGTTTGCTTTTGGGTAAAAAATCAATTTAATCCTGTTATTCAAATGGCTTTCAATCGTGTTATTGAACCTTGCGTATATGGCACATTTGGCAAGCCCAGATTGAATACAAATATTACCAACCTTTCTGAAATACTCAATCAAGATGTAACAGGGAGGAACATTCACGAAAGTGTTTTGGATATTACTGACCTATGGCTGGCACACAGGGATAAGACTAATGATTATGTGCATCCTACTCAAAAGCCTATAACACTTCACGAAAAGCCTTTAAAACGATGTTCTGCACCTGGTGATACGGTTATTGATCTATTTGGCGGTAGTGGCAGTACAATGATTACTTGTGAGCAATTGGGTAGAAAGGCTTTACTGGTAGAACAGGACCCTGTTTTTTGCGATGTTATCGTAAAAAGATGGGAAAGTTTCACAGGTAAAAAAGCAACAAAAATTTCTAAAAATGGCAGTAAAAAAAATAAATAATAACCTACCAGATGAAACAGCTGAAGAAGCTGAATTTAGGAAAAGGCAAACTGATTGGGAGATTAACCAAGAGTTGATTTCTACTGCCTATTTTAAGTACATCTTAAAAAATAAGAAGTACCCAACCTATGCCAAATTAGCTAAGGAGCTTAATCTTAACGAAAGAACCATTAGAAGGCATTTGCAAGAAACGGACTTGTTTGGCGATTTAAAATTAAAACTAAGTGCCTTACGGGAGCAATCATTGTTGGCTATTGGTATTAAAGCTATACAAGGTAAATCAGTTGCTTGGAGTAAATTATTCCACGAGATAGTAGATAGTATTGGAGATGAAGACAAAAAAGCAAACACCAATCAATTTGGCATAATATCAGACCATCAATTTAGCCAACTATTAAAACAAGCTCGTGATACTTCGACCAATACCAGCAAGTGAGTTTGTTCAGTTTGATTTGGTGCATCAAGATTTACTTAAAAGTCTTGGT
>JANNWD010000083.1:0-21489 GCA_031408315.1 Bacteroidota bacterium | reverse complement strand
CTTGGAATACTCCAGTGTTAGGATTAGGATAGATAAATACTTTACCAGATGCAGAATCTGAAATAGTTACAACGTTTGAAACATTTGCACAACCGCTAGAAGTTACAGATCTAACTGTATAATCTCCTAAGCCATCAACATCTACTACCAATTGATTATTTGGATGTGTAGTTGTTGCCGCTAATGCGCCATTTCTATACCACTCGTATGTTAACGGAGATGGTAATGGTGCTGGACCAGCAGATGCTACCAAAGTAGTTTTTAAGCCTGGGAATAGCTTAGCAGGACTTCCACTAGCCAAACTTAACGTAATTGTTGGCACTGTTAATACCACAGGAGCAGTTGTATTATCTGGATAAGGAGCAATTTTAAAGCCACAAGATCCAGTTACTCTTACTCTGTATAATCTTCCGTTAAAAGAAGCAGGTGGATTATTAACCGTTAAGGTTGCTGTTGTTGCACCGCTATAATTAGCATCATTTACTACATTAACAAAAATTCCACTAGGCATTGCAGTTTCCCACTGATAGGTTATTGCATCACCAGTTGCCACTACACTAAATGTAGCTCTTGTGTTTGTACCAGTTGTGATACAAGCAGAAGTACTTACAGGGTTAGTTATAATCTTAACAGTGTCTCTAACTGTAACAACTACTCTTCTTGCAGGTGATGTACAGAAAGAACTTGGATCTAATTTAATGCTCCAACCGCCTGTAATAGAACCTTGATCACCACCTGTATCATCCACCACAAGTAATTTCCAATCTCCATTAACATTTGCAGTACTTCCAAATAACGATAATGCAGGTGCCGCTTGAGCAAAAGCACCAGGACCAGGAGCTGGCCAATTATCTGCCACGTCATTATTTGTAGGTTTGTATGTTCCACTAGGATTAGCTGCAGTAATACTCATTGCCGGACCAGCATCATCAAAAGTGTATGTTGCATTTGGTACAGCTACTGTACCACCAATATCAGACATTAAGACAACATTCTGCCCAGTTGGAGATTGAAGTAAAATATCTATATCATTACCCCAAGTATGTGTAACTCCAACTAATTGTACACTTTTTACACTTACACCAGTTATAGGATAATTACCTATAGTAATTACCGATGGGTAAGGATTTCCAGTACCAGCCAATGGTATTACTACTGGAGTTGTATTTGCAGCATCCGGAATTGGAATACTGTTAACCGTTACATCATAATTATACACACCAAAAGGAGTTGGTTTAACCCAAACTGAGTCTACTTGTGTGCCAGCTACGTATGCAATTGTTGCCGCCGCATTACTAAATAAGTGTGTTGTTGGTGTCCATACTGCAGGGGTAGCAGGGGTTCCTACTACATAAGTGATTTCTAAATCCCACTTAGTTAAGCTACCTACATCTGGTGCTCCAGCATCATATGCTGCTAAAGTCCAGTTACCGTTTGATGCACCAGCACCTAATGTACCAATATATGTTGCCCAACTTGTTGTTGTTGGATCAAACCCAACCGGACCACCAGATAAATTGTTGCCAAATGCAACAAATGTTACACCTGCTCTATCTGCTTGCCATGTACCAGTAAATGGTGCAGTACCTGTAGCAATTGATGTTGTACCAGCTGAGCTAAACTTAGTATTTAAATAATTAGCTCCGGCGTTGTTTGCATAACCACCAATAGCATCTAAATTAATTACTGCTCCACTTGGAGATTTTAATACTGCTACTATGTCATTAGCATAACCATGTGTTGCATTTAATGTTGCAGCAACTCCTGTAATAACCGCATTGGCAGGTATACCAGTTACAGCTATTATATTACTTGCAGCAGTTGCAGGCCTTGTAGGGAAAACTCCCTCAGGTATTGCAACGCTTATTGTTCCAGATGTAAAGTTAGCTACACTTGTTACTGAAGATGAACTCTTCAATAAAACCGCAGGGGCACCTAAACACATGCTAACTGGATTAGGTGTAACTGTAGGAGCTTTTGGTGTGTAGTTTACAATTACTTTGTTTGAATTTACACAGCCCGTAGATGTATTAGTCCCAGTTACTGTATAAACAGTATAAGCAGCTGGAGCTGCATAAACAGTGGCTAAATTAGTACCTGTATAGGCAACAGATGCACCAGCATCTGTATATAATCCAGCTATTGGAGACCATACATAACTCAAGGTAGCACCTGTGCCAACACCAGGAGTTGTATAATCAACAGTAATTGACCATGAATTTAATGTTCCTATATCAATTGCTCCACCATCATAAATTGCTAATGTATATACACCGTTAGCATTTGCAGCAGATAAATTTGAAATTAACGCAGCATAACTAGCTCTATTAACTACAAAGCCAGTTGGTGCAGCTGGACCGTTAGCCGTAGCAGCAACTTGACCATCAGCTCTAAACAAACCTGTAAAAGGATCAGTACCAGAGCCTAAAGTAGCAACACCTAAAGAACCAACAGTAGTATTTGCAAAAGCTGTAGTTACACCACCAAATGTACCTGTTAAGAAATAATCTAAATTCAATACATCATTATTTGGGGCTCTCAATGCCATTACCAAATCACCTGTAAATGTATGAGGTATGTTAAAGTTAACTTTTACACCTGTAATAGTTGCGTTTGCAGGAATACCAGCAACCGTTAAATTAGCGGATGCACCAGCTACATTATTATCGGGAATAGGAACACTTATTGTACCAGAGTTTACAGTAACGCTTCCAGGAATTGGAGGTGCTGAAGAACCTACTGTTAAGGCAACGCCATTAACATTTGGAACACCACCACAAACTGGACCTACTGGCGTAATTGGAAGAACTGGTAAAGTATTTACTGTTAAAGTTGCTGGGTTAGAAGTTGCTGTAGGGTTACATATTCCTGTAACTACACAACGATATCTATTAGTACTTAAAATACTGCTAGCTGGGTTAATTATCAAGCTAGGTGTATTTGTTCCGCTATAAGGAGAGCCGTTTGCTAAATTATTCCAAGCACCTACACCGCCAACTTGCTCTTGCCATTGATAAACTAATGGCCCAGCTCCGCTGGCAACTATAGTAAATGTAACACTAGCAGTGGCACAAATAACTGCAGCAGCAGGTTGCGTAGTAATTGCAGGAGGTTGGTTAACAATAACCGTTTTAGTAGCAGTACCTTGACAACCACCCGGTGCAGTAACTAATACAGAATAGGCTGTTGTAACCATTGGAGAAGCTCCAACTGGGTTAGCAGTTGGGTTGCTTAAACCAGCTGCAGGGCTCCACAAAAATGTGTAACCAGCAGGCAAAGGACTTAATGTAGTATTAGTACCAATTATACCAAACTTTAAATTACGGTTAGCAGCACCACCACCTACATTACATTGAGAACCTCCGTAACCCCATGAAGCACATGGAGTACCAAAGCCACCACCTGGATTTTGGAATGCATATTCGCTACCTACAATTGGTGCAGGGTAGTTTGCCCAAAACCACTGACCACCGGCACCAAATGCCATATTTACAACAAACGATACCCAGTAAGTGCCAGGTGCCAAGTTTACGTTGCTAGGAAGTGTTACGGAATAGTTACCTCCAGTTCTTACAAACGTGGTAATATTGTTTTGAGCAGATATTATTGCACCTGGTAAATTTGCACCAGAGTTACTATGGAAAACTACATTAACTGAAGTAGGATTTCCTACACCAGTTCCTTCTACAGTTATTCTTGATACGACCCAATTAGGACCAGCAGGAATAACGAAATCATCCGCAGATTGTGAGCTAAACGCTAAGAAATCTGAGAAATTTTGAGATGGAGCTCCATTAGCAAGAGGGCCAGTTTGGCTATATAAGGTCACAGGTACTGGAGCTGCTCCAGTTTTTACTGTTAATAAGGTTGCATCACCAGCACAAATAGGTGCATCGGGCAAAGCCTCAATTACTAAAGGAGGAAATGCTGTAGGAGACACAATTACCGTAGGTGTACCGCGATTACCAGTACCAACTCCACAACCTGTAACCGAAGTTAAAGTGTATTGTGTGGTAGCACTGGGTGTTATAGGAATATTTGCTCCACTTACATAGTTAGTAATTGTTATTGGTGTAGTAGGTGGTACTGTATTTATTACAACTGTATATGGTGCAATACCGCCAGTAATGTCAACTTTTAAATTAGCGGTACTTCCTGTACATGTATTGGGTGGCAAACTACCGCCTGGTGTTTTGTAAAGCACATCATCTAACCCTATAAAATCAGAGTTAACACCAGCAGGACCGCCGTTTTCTACAAAATATCTAAAAGCAATTCTTCCAGAAACGCCAGCTGGCGGCAAACCAGCCATTATAACTGTAAATTTAGTCCATGCCGTTGGGTAACCAGTGCCTGTATATGTAGGATTAATATCTAACAATAAATCGGTAAAATCTCCCACACTAGTGTTTGTTGCACCTACGTTAGTACTAGCACCACTTTGGCTGCGCCTTACTTGTAATCTATCTGGAAACTGACCAGTTGTTGTTCTTGTGAAGAAGGTTAAAGAATCTCCATTTTTCAAGGTAATATTTGGAGCAAATAACCAATTGCTAATAGTGTTTGCACCTGTTACACTTTGAAAGCTACATCCAGCATATCCTGGAGCTGTGTTGGCAGGAAAAACATTCCCTTGAAGCCAATTAGGAAAAATACCTGAAGGTGTACTTAAATTTTGTTGTGCCCAACCGGCTGGTAAAGGAACGACTGTGTTAAATGTTTCATTAATTATGCTAATAGGTGGTGTTGGATAACCAACTTGACTTAGAACAGAGGCTGTTGGAGAAATACAAGGACTCACTGTATAGTCTACCCCAAAACAAAAATCAACTGGAACATCTGGAGCACTGCCTGGATTACCACCATCAATAGTTGGTACCCATGGACCGCCATTAAATGTACTTACTGCATTGTATCCAGCGGCAGTTCTTGCACCAACAGGTTGGCTCATCAAAGCAAATACTCTTTGCCCTGCAGCACCAACCAATTGCCATTCTATCCAATAATTACCAGGATTTAAACTAACTGGTACATTAGCTTCTACCTTCCAAACTACAAAATTTTGGTTAGGCACAGTACCAGGTGCTGGCACTTGCGAATTAGCGATAGTGTATATGTTTGAAAAGGACGTTGCACTTAATCTGTTTGTAGTTAAGTCACCAAAAATAACTGTTGAAGCACCAACTGGACTTGCATTACGTATTACAACTCTAACGGCTGTAACTGGAGAAGTACCAGGTGGCGGTGGTAATACCACAGCATAAAAAGTCATTTTGGTGATATTCCAGATATCAGTTGCTGGCACAGTAAAATTGTCTGCCACTCTTGAGCTACCCAAAACAGGAGATGCGTCAAAAGCAATGGACACATTTGATTGAGTGGTATTACCCACATCGTTTTGCATTTCGTGCCATTGAGAACCTGCAGGGGCTGCTACACCGCTCTTTGAAACTGAACCAGTACCCAAGTTACCATTTACATATTGGGCTTTTATATTACTAACAAAAAGTGTTGTTAATAATACAAAAAAGGGAACTGTTTTTCCAAAGAACTTCCTTAACATTGTTAAAGTAGTAATTTTTTGCATAATGTTAGTTTTGATATTAAAAAAAGCATAAACAACGGAAGTTGCACATACAAGACTAAAGGTATGTACTTTTTTAAGTTTTTTTAACATTTTATTAAAAAAAATATTCTTGTAAATTATTTCCATAATTAATCTTACATTTGTTATAATATTTTTTGCATTGATTTTTAATACATTTATACACAAAATAAAAAGGATAATTATGAAAAAATTAATTTTTACTTTCACTTTTATAGCTGGAATAGCTATCACTTCTTTTGGGCAAAATGCCACCGCTAAACAAAAAGCAAAACAGAATACAGCAACAAAAACGGCTGCGGATAAAGCAGCAGCTGCCGCAACTACAGAAACGCCATCTACAGATTTAGATGCTGCAACATTTGCAGGTGCAGTAAATAATGTACAACCAAAAAAAACAACCGCTACTTCACTTAGCAAAGCAAAAGCAGCAGCAAAAGCGGTTAGGCCAACTACACAAGCAAAAGCTAATTAATTAAAATTAATTTAACTATTTTGATATGGCGAATACCAGATAGGTATTCGCCTTTTTAATGATAATTTAACGGCTTTGAAAAAAATAATAAATAGCCTTAAGGAATTTAGCTTAACTAAAAAAATAGTATATTTTATAGTTGGTTTATTTTCTTACCCTGGTTTAGCTTTAGTTAATACCTTAGAAATTTGTGGTACAGAGCACTTGCAAAATCTACCCAAAAAAAATGTACTCTTTGTAAGCAATCATCAAACTTATTTTGCCGACGTAATTACTTTTTTACACATTTTTTGTGCTGTAAGTTGGCGTAAAAAAAACAAATTAGGTCTTCCGTATTATTTATTATGGCCATTTACAAAGGTAAAGTATGTGGCAGCGGAAGAAACAATGAAAAGTAATTGGCTTAGTAAATTATTTAGTCTTGGAGGTGCTATAGCGGTAAAACGTACATGGAGAGACGAAGGTAAAGAAGTAAGAAGAGGATTAGATCCCTCTGACACAAGAAATATTAATAAAGCGTTAGAAAAAAACTGGGTAATTACTTTTCCTCAAGGAACAACAAAACCATTTGCACCAGGTAGAAAAGGCACTGCATTTATAATAAAAAATAATCAGCCAATTGTAATACCTGTAGTTATCAGTGGCTTTTGGAGAGCATTTAATAAAAAAGGGCTTAAATTTAAGAAGAAAAATACTTTACTTACTGTAACGTTCAAAGCTCCATTAGAAATTGATTATACCGCTAGTAATGAAGTTATTTTAGAAAAAGTGATGGATGCTATTGAGCAAAGTAAAAAGTTTATGCTTAAAGGAAAACATCATGTAATGACTAAGCTAGATAAATAAATTTAGTCTGTAACAAACAACGCTTTTAATTCCGAAGCGTCCTGTGGTTTCATTTTTCCTCCAAGTATTAATCGTATTTGTCTTCTTCGTAAAGCTCCTTCGTACAATTTTTGTTCATCATCAGTTTGGGGTATTACATGTGGTACAGGTCTTGGTCTTCGATTTGGATCTAAGGCTACAAAAGTAAAATACGCCTCATTACTTTCATATTTATACTGACTTAAATTATCTTCTCCCCAAACTTTTATATGTATTTCCATGCTAGTATTAAAAGCTCTGGTAACTTTTGCTTCAATATGTACAACGTTACCTAATTTAATTGGGTTTTTAAACGATAAATTATCTACAGATGCAGTCATACTTGGAGCGTTACAATGCTTACCAGCAGAAATCCCTGCAGCAATATCCATCCAATACATTAACCTGCCACCCATTAAATTACCAAATACATTAGTATCGTTTGGCAATACTAATTCGGTCATTATAGTAAAACTCTGTTGTGCATTCTTGGGTTCTAATTCCATTATATAATTTTTGCAAAGATAAACCTTATTTAGTAGGCATTAAAAATTGATATAAGTTATACGACTGAAATAATTTTACAAAAACTTTTCACACTTTTTCCAATAACTAAAAAATGAATTGAAGTAACCAGATACTTGTGGAAACATGTAATCGTAATTTTCTGCAATACCTTTATAGTGTGTAAATGCTGGATGCTTTTTAAAATATATTTTTGCTCCGTTTACCTGTTGTTGTAATTCGTAGAATTCGCCAACAAAAACTTGTATACCCTCCACATTTTTTGCTAAATCAATCACAAAGCTTAATACTCTATCACTCACTGGAAAATTATTAAAATGTGATGGCTCAAGCAATAAAACTCTATTGGCATTTTCGTTTGAATGCCATACTGTATCGACGTTATACGAATTGTAAACTAAAACAGGCAATGCGTTATCGATGTTAATATTTACTTTAATGGGCAATGAGGTTACACCAACAAAATTGGATTTGTGCTGCAAAATTTCGGGAATTTCCATTGTTGGTAAATCTTCGTAACTAACATCTAAAAAAGTGTTGCGTTGGTTACTGCCTGTGTATTTATTTATATTTTCTTGATTACAATAATATTTTTTTGAAGAGAAGGAACTTGCTACCCATTGCCAACTTAAACTATTGCTTGCTAAATCCCCATCTAGCAAATGATAGTACATCCATTTGCTGGGTGTTAGCCAATATGCATTTGCAATGTTACAAGCAATAGACGCTGTATACATTCGGCAATGATTGTGCATGTAACCTGTTGTATGTAATTGCTGTATGCTTAAATCGATTGCAGATATACCTGTGGTTGCATTTTCAAGAGCAGTAACCATTTTAAAATGTGCCACATTGGGTTGTGGTTGTTTAATATCGGTAAATATTTTATCGCCAATATTTTCCCAAACCCTTTGCCAATATTCTCTCCACGCTAATTCCTGTAATAATTTTTCAGCCTCGTAAGGTTTATACTTTTTTAAAATTGAATTTTTTACCTGAGCCAAGCTTATAACACCTCTTGATAAATAAGGCGATAAATATGTAACAGCTCCATCAATATAATTTCTAGTTTTAGCGTATTTTTTTGGGTCAATACACTCAATTTGCTCTAAAATTTTTTTATAGTCTGTTGTAAATATCATCTTACCTTTTTGAAATTTTATTATGTGTAATAGTTCGTTGCAACGTACATTTAAAACGATTTACCTCATCGCTTCGTAAGGCTTCATGTTTGGTGCCTCTACCCTTTGTACGCTGCCGCCAAAGTTTAAAACTACTTTGCTTTAATTGGCTTCGCATTAATTTAATTACATCATCTTGTTTTAACCCAAATTGTTGTTCAATAGCTTCAAAGGTTGTTCTATCTTCCCAAGCCATTTCAATTATTCTATCAACTTGTATTGTGCTAAGATTATTCATCTTTGATTTTTTAATTTAATAAATATCATTTTTTTTACATAGCTTATTGCTTATTCATTCTACACTTATCGCTACAGTATTTCACTTCTTCCCAAACTTTTTCCCACTTTTTTCGCCATGTAAATGGTCGCTTACATATAACACAAGTTTTTTGTGGCAAATCACTTTTATTTTTTTGTTTCATTATCTAATTGTTGTAAATAATTTTCGGCTATACGTAAGTGTGTGTTTCTTTTTTCTTCACTCATTTTATCAAATGTATTTACCAACATACCCAACCTTGGATTAGTAGTGAAAAAGCTTCTATGCACATGCATAAATCGCCAAAACAACCCATCCCAAATACTACTCCATTTTTCATCTTTTTTATAGTTGCTCATTTTAAATAAGTAATTACTCCCACTTATATATGGTTTGGTAGTCATTAAACCTCCGTCGGCAAACTGTGTCATTCCATAAACATTTGGCACCATTACCCAATCGTATGCATCTACATACATTTCCATAAACCACTTATGTACTTCGTTAGGATCAAATTCACACAACAACATAAAATTACCCAATACCATCAACCGTTCTATGTGATGACTGTAACCCGTTTTTAATGCTTTTTTAATTACATTATCTATTGGAGCTATGCCTGTTGTGCCATCCCAAAAACTGGCAGGAATTTTTCGAGTAAATTTCCAGTAATTGGTGGTACGCTGTTTACTTCCTTCTCTTTCATACACAATTTTAATAAATTCTCTCCACCCAATTATTTGGCGTATAAACCCTTCAACAGAATTTAATGGTACACTATTTTTTTGTGCAAAGTTCAATGTTTTGTCAACTATTTGTTGCGGATTTATCAACCCAATGTTTAGCATTGGTGTAAGAACGGAGTGGTATAAAAAATGCTCATCGGCTACAATAGCATCTTCATAAATACCAAATTTAGTAAACCGTTTATCTAAAAAAACATCAAACCATTTTGTTGTATCGTCAAAATTTATTGGGTAAATAAAAGTGTCGCTGCTACCATAATTTGTTAAAAAATATTTTTGCACATAAAGCTTAGCTTCTGTAACAAAAGCATTTTGAGTTAGTGAGGGTAAAGCCGGTACGCTTTCATTTTTAGGAAATTTCTCTCGATTTTCTGCATCAAACGTCCACTTACCCCCAGTTGGCTTTTTATTATCATCTACTAAAATTGTACGTTGTTTTCGCTGATCTATATAAAAATCAGTTTGAAAATATTTTTTCTTTTCATCAAAAAAATGGGCAACACTTTTAGTCGTATTTAAAAAATTAGGGCTGTCGTATTCTACCAAATTAATAGTGTATTTGTTTCCACTCTTCGTTAATTTTTTATGTAGCCAATTATCAACCGGCTCTACAAAGTGAATTTCATTAACCCCCTCTTTACTTATCTTTTTTATTAATTGTTGAACATCTGCCAACGGCGAAAAACTGTCTATATAAATTACTGAATAATTAAGCTCTTGTAAATAAGCTTCGTAAGCCTTCATGCTAGCCCTATGCAATATTATTTTTTGTTTATGAAAGTTATATTGTTTAAAAAAGAGGGTCTCCTCAACCAAATACACAGGTCTTTCTTTTTTTAATGCAGGATGATTTTTAAATAGTTGATGTGGGAAAATTAACGTTGCTAAATTCATTAAAATTAAACAAAAGCAAAACAATATTGTTTATAAAACTACAAATTATATATATGGAAAATTTGAAAGGGAAAAATGTATTACTAGTGGGTGCCACAGGTGGCATTGGTAGTAAAACGGCTAAATTATTGGCTGGCGGCGGTGCTATACTTTTTTTAGCAGGACGTAATGTTGAAAAATTAAATGAGGTAGCAGCTGAATGTAATGTTGAAAAGGAACGAATTTTTGCGTTAGATGTAACGAATGCTGATGAAGTAGAGAGTTTAAGGCAACGATACTTTAACCAGCTATCTACTATAGATATTTTAGTAAATGCGGCGGGTATTGGTATTATTAAAAATATGGATACTCTCACCAATGAGGATTTTTTACGTTCGTTAAATAATAATTTGTATGCCCCTTTTTTATTACTAAAAGCATTTTTACCTGCGATGAAGGAAGCTAAAAAAGGGTTAATTATAAACATACCAGGTGTACTAGGCAAAGTTCCTATGGCTGGTGCAGCCGCCTACAGTGCCAGTAAATACGGGCTTGTAGGTATGATGCAAAGTGTGAGAGAAGAATTAAAACGTACCGAAATACGCATTACCAATTTATTTTTAGGCGGTGTTGATTCTGCATTTTGGGATACAATAGATTTAAAAGTACAACGAGATAAAATGATACAAACTGAGGAAGCCGCAAAAGCCATTTGGTTTTTATGCCAACAGCCTTTAAGTGCTGTGGTTAGCGAAATGGTGTTACAACCCTTTAATCATCAAGCTATATAAGTAATATTTTATTTGGTTATTCGTTTAGCTTTATCGAATTTCACAGCCGAATTGCTTTATATGAATGATACAAAACAACCTATTTCTTTTGAAAATACAGAAATAGCTTTTGCTCCAAAATCAAATACCGATTTAAAAAAAGCATATTTTCTTTTTAAAAGCATGGGCAAACCATGGCTGGTAAATTTTGGTTTAAAATTTATGCCTATTGCTATTAAATGGCATTTACCTTTTACAAAAAAAATTATACGTAATACTATATTTCAGCAATTTGTGGGTGGTCAAACACTAACAGAAACTGCTAAAGTTGCACAAAAACTAGCACAGCATAATGTAGAAGTTATTTTAGATTATGGTGTAGAAGGTGGAGATGATGGAGAAGAGGGATTTAACAATGCCGCTAACGAATTTATTAAGGTAATTAACTATGCCGCTACACAACCTAATATTCCTTTTATGAGTATAAAGGTTACTGGGTTTGCAAGGTTTAGCTTATTAGAACAATTAGACTCCGAAATGCAAAAAGCACAAGGAACTTTAATGAAACGCTACCTTACCGTAACAGAAGATTTGAATATAGACGATAAAATTGAATGGCATAATGTACGAACTCGTTTATTACGTATTTGTGAAACTGCTGCACATAAAAATATTGGTGTATTAGTAGATGCTGAAGAAACTTGGATACAAGACCCTGTAGATGCTTTAACAATTTTAATGATGGATACCTTCAATAAAAGAAATGCCATTGTTTATAACACTATACAACTTTATAGGCATGATAGATTGGCTTTTTTAAAAGATTGCTATGAAGCTACAGTAGAAAGAAGGTTTATACTAGGGGCAAAATTGGTAAGAGGTGCTTACATGGAAAAAGAACGTAAAAGAGCAGCTGAACTTAATTACCCATCTCCCATTCAACTAAGTAAAGAAAATACTGATAATGATTATAATGAAGCTGTTGATTTTTGTATCAGCCATTTAAATAGAATTGCAACAATTGTTGCTTCCCACAACGAGGGTAGTAATTTACTTGCAACACAATTGTTACAAAAAAACAGCTTATCGTTAAAAGATAAACATATCCATTTTTCACAACTGTATGGCATGAGTGATAATATAACATTCAATTTGGCTAAAGCTGGTTGTAGTGTAAGCAAATATTTACCTTTTGGACCTATTAAAGATGTAATTCCTTATTTAATGCGTAGGGCTCAAGAAAACAGTAGTGTTGCAGGGCAAACTGGGAGGGAGCTTTCCTTACTAAACAAAGAAATTACTCGTAGAAAAACTTCGTAAAATTACGTAGTATAAAAATTAGTATTTTAACTGCCAATGATTGGTTATATTTGCTTAATAACCAATGCGTTTTTTTAAGTCATACATACTCATAACCACACTTACATTTTTTTATTTGTTTGCCAATAGCCAAGTAAAAAATCTTGATGCTACAAAAACTAATCAACCAATAAAAATAGATGGAAATTTAACCGACGAGGCTTGGTTAAATGTACCCCACGTAACCAATTTTGTTACTGTACAGCCTGTCTTTGGCAATATCTCTTTACACAAAACTGAAGTAAGACTTACCTACGATAATGATGCTATTTATGTAGGAGCATACCTATATGATAATCCAGAAACTATACGTAAACAATTTACCGAAAGAGATAAATTAGATAGACAAGATGTAGATATTTTTACCATTGGATTTGACACCTACCAAGATAGGTTAAACGCTTTTGTATTTAGGGTTTCGAGTGCAGGTGTGCAGGGAGATATAAAATTATCGAACAGTGGTGCCACTTACGACCAAGCTTGGGATGCTGTTTGGGAAAGTAAAGTAAGCATAAAAAAAGATGGCTGGGTAGCAGAGTTTAAAATACCTTTTAGTGCCATTCGTTTTGCTAAAACACCCGTACAAAACTGGGGTATAAATTTTGGACGTTTTAAAAGAGCTACTAACGAATTAAGCACCTGGAATCCTTTAAATCCTAGTGTTGGTGGTGAGTTAAATCAATGGGGTAACTGGAGCAATATTAAAAATATTAAACCTCCACTTCGTTTATCATTTTTACCCTACTTATCAGGTGGCATAAGAGTTTCCCCTACTGAAAAAGGGAATGTAACGGAGTATTTAAAAAGTGGTGGAATGGATGTAAAGTATGGTATAAACGAAAGCTTTACGGTAGATATGACCCTTGTACCCGATTTTGCACAAGTACAAAGTGATAATGTATTTTTAAACCTAAGCCCTTTTCAAGTAAAATTTGATGATTACCGACCTTTTTTTACGGAGGGAACAGAACTATTTAATAAGGCAGGATTATTTTACAGTAGAAATATTGGAGATAAGCCAGATGGTTCAGGATCGGTATTACGTAACTATGGCAATAACCCAGTTTATACTGTAGATAAAAACCCAGGGATTACAAGGCTTTATAATGCTACTAAAATTAGCGGTCGTACAAAAAACAACCTAGGCATTGGCTTTTTTAATGCGATTACTGCCCCAATGAATGCAAAAATAACCAATTTGGTTACTGGCAAAGATTCCAGCATTTTAACCGAGCCATTAACTAACTATAACATTATTGTTTTTGATCAGGCTTTAAAAAACAGAAGTTACCTAACCTTTACCAACACCAATGTTGTACGAAAAGGCAATAGCAGAAATGCAAATGTAGCTGGTATAGATGTTGGCTTATTTGATAAAAAAAATGAGTACAACATAAATTTAGCTGCCCGTTACAGCAGTATTTGGGGCAATATAGAAAAATATAATGGCTACAAAACCGAAGTAAGTGGAGGTAAAATAAGTGGAAAAGTACAATACGAAACTGGGTTAAATATAGAGAGTGAAAATTACGACCCTAACGATTTAGGCTTTTTACAAAACCCAAATTCTTTTGAATACTATGGCTCTATTGGTTATTATTATTTTAAACCAACAAAAAAATATTTATTACATAATTATAAAGTAAGTTTCAATAATTCGTATTTATACAAACCTTTTAAATGGACAGAGCTTGAGTTAAATGCTAGTGCATTTTTCCTATTTAAAAACTTTTGGGATTTTAGAATTAATTTTAACAGCCAACCCAATTGGAGCAACGATTATTTTATAAACAATAGCAACTACAATGGTAATTTTTTAAAACGTAGCCCTTACTATTATATTGGCATAAACGGAAGCACCGATAGCCGAAAAAAACTATATGTAAATTACAACATAGGCGGTGCCGAATCTCCATTACCTAACGATCCTTATTGGCAAGGTACACTTGGTGTTAGATATAGATTTAACAATAGTTTTCAACTAAGCACCAGTATGGAAGTTGAGCATGATAAAGGCAACTGGGGTTGGGCTTTTTATAACGACCCTTTAAATAGAAAACCCATTATTGCAAGAAGAAATTCTAAAAAAAATGTAGCTATTGTAAGTGGCCAATATAGTTTTACAAAACGTATGAATTTAACCGTACGTATGCGTCATTTTTGGAACCAACTTGCCAATACAAATTTATACAATTTACAAGCCGATGGCTATTGGAACGAACGACCATTTGAAAACGATAAAGACATTAATTTTAATACCTTTAATGTAGATATGTTTTACACCTGGGATTTTTTATTGGGTAGCAGAATTACCTTAGGCTGGAAAAATGCACTAGGTAGCAATGCCAATATTGATGCTTATACAAACAGAAGCTACGGTAAAAATTTTGGGAGTGTACTTAATAACCCACACAGCAACGAGGTTACGTTAAAAATTGTTTATTTTTTAGACTATTTAAAGCTTAAAAAAAGCTAAACGTTTATAAAAATAATTTGTAATTATCTTAGTTTGGCTGTTATCTTTATGCCACAACTAAACTACTTTATATGACAGAAACTACCAATGAGCATTTAAACTTTGCTACAGGGCAAGAAAATAAAAAATTACCCACAGGATTAAATGTATTAACCATTTTAACTTTTATTGGTTGTGCTTACGAATTATATAGCAATACCAGCAACTTTATTAAAGGCAGAAAAGCTATAGAAGAAATGGAAAAGGCACAAGAGCAGTTGGCAACTGCACCTAGTTGGGCAAAAAAAATGATGGGACCAGATATGATGGAATTTATAACCAAAAGCTTTGAAAATAGAATACCACTATTAATTGTAGGATTAATTGGAACTGCCTTATGTATTTATGGAGCTTTAGAAATGCGTAAGCAAAAAATGCAAGGTTATTATATGTGGTTAGTTGGCGAAATTTTACCTTGGGTAGGTGCTATTTTATTTACTGGTATATTAATGTTTAAAACTTTTATTGTTTGGTTTTTGATAATCCCTGTAATTTTTATAATATTATATACTTTACAACGTAAACACTTGGTAAAGTGATGGTAATTTAAATTGTTTAATAAAAGCCCAAAAAATTATGTTTTTTGGGCTTTTTTAGTTTCGGCAAGTCAATAAAATCAATATATTTACATACAATTTTCAAAAAAATACATATATGAGAAAAGTTTACAAATTTAGCTTGGGCTTAATTTTAGCCTTGGCTTGTTCTTTTTCTTCCTTTGCACAAAATAATTTTTTTTCCGATTTAGGAGAGAATGCATTAGTGCAATCCAATGAGAAGAGAGTAGTTAATCCTAGTAAGTTCAGAACATCTTCTCTTGATTTTCAAAAAATGCAAACTTTTTTATCCTCATTACCAGATGAAAAAGATGTTAGAGGAAAATGGAATACAGCTCCTATAATGGAGTTGCCAATGCCAGATGGTTCATTTGCAAAATTTAGAGTTTGGGAAAGTAGCATTCAAGAGCCTGCCCTACAAGCAAAATTTACAGAAATAAGGACTTACGCAGGGCAAGGTATTGATAATCCAACAGATAATATTCGGTTTGATGTAAATCCATATTTTGGATTTAGTGCACAAATTCTTTCCCCAAATGGAAGAATATTTATAGACCCTTATGCAAGAAAAGATATAAATAATTATGTGAGCTACTATGGGAAAAATGGAGCAACAAAAACTTCTTTTACTTGTGGCGTTACAGAAACCGTAAATAGATTGGATATACCAAACAATGTAGTTACTGCTGCTTGTTTAGGTACTCAATTACGAACTTATCGTTTAGCACAAGCATGTACAGGAGAATATTCTCAAATAGTAGCTGGGGGAAACCCTGCAGCAACGCATGCAGCTATTGTTACAAGTGTAAACAGAGTTAGCGGAGTTTACGAAACAGAACTTAGTATTCGATTGTTATTAATTGCTAACAACAACTTAGTGGAATTTACAAATCCAACTACAGACCCATATGCTAATGATGGTGATACAGACTTAGGTATTAATACAGGTGTAATTAATGGTTTAGTTGGTGGCGCTAATTATGATATTGGACATTTATTTTGTACCGCATCAAATGCAGGTGTTGCATTTTTAAACAGTGTTTGTGGAGGCAGTAAAGGTGGTGGTTTAACAGGTGGATTAAATCCAGTGGGTGATGATTTTGATATCGACTACGTTGCTCATGAAATGGGGCATCAGTTTGGCGGAAATCATACTATGGCAGGTTGTGGTTCTGTACCAGCAAATACAAAATTAGAAACTGGTGGAGGTACTACTATACAAGCTTATGCAGGTATTTGTGGGGGACAAGATATTCAACCACATAGTGACCCTTTGTTTCATGCCAAGAGTTTTGATGAAATAAGTAACTTTATTTTAACAGGTGGGGGTAACGCTTGCGGTACTTCTACAGCTACCAGTAATCAAATTCCAATTATTAACGCTTTAAATAGTAACGGGGTTAGTATTCCTATTAGTACGCCTTTCACATTAAATGCAACTGCAAGTGATCCGGATGGTGATGCTATAACGTATTGTTGGGAACAGTGGGATGTAGGAGGAACTGCAGGATGGAACGCTGGTGCTACAGCACCAGCTGGAAATACTGTACCCTTATTTAGATCGAGAGTACCTAAAACTACTGGCGTAAGAATATTCCCTGATATAAGAGTTATCTTAGCTGGTTATCCAACAAACCCTCCATCTGTTATGGATGGATTAAAGGGTGAAACTTTATCTCCTGTTGCAAGACCAATGAAATTTAAGTTAACAGTTAGAGATAATAAAGTTGGAGGAGGTGGTGTTGCTTCTATTGGTACAGAAGGTTGCCAATCTGCAACAACCTATCAAATAAATGTAGTTAATACAACCAACCCCTTTGCAGTTACCGTTCCAAACGGTGCAGAAACTTACCCTGCAGGCTCTACACAAACCATTACATGGAATACTGTAGGCTCACAAAATGCACCAATTAGTTGTACTAATGTAAGAATAACGTTATCAACCGATGGTGGCTTAACTTATCCTACAGAAATTATAGCAAGCACACCAAATGATGGTAGTGAGGCCTTAACTATACCGGCTGTACCAGCTACAACAACCGCAAGGGTAAAAATTGAAGCCGTTGGTAATATCTTTTTTGATATTAGTAATGCAAACTTCAATATTACCGCAGTAACAAACGGTTTTAATTTAGGAACACCTGCACCTGTTTCGGCGGCATGCCCTGCTCCGGCAAGCATGGCAATTACATTAACTACTAGCCAAATTGGTACGTTTACGAATCCTATTAGCTTTGAAGCTACTGGTAACCCCGGTGGTACAACGGTTAACTTTAGCCCAACTACTGTAACTGCAGGTAACTCTACAACAGTAACATTAAATAATACCAATACACTAGCACCGGGAAGTTACCCAATTACAGTAACTGCATCGGCTTCGGGTGCTGCAAATGTTGTACGTACCTTAACTTATACAATTACAGGTAGTGCTGGTCCAGCAATTACTGCACAACCTGCAGTACAAACATTGTGTGCTGGTGGCAATACATCATTTAGCATTATATCGGCTACTGCTACTGCATTTCAATGGCAAGTAAGTACAAATGGCGGAGCTAATTATGCTATTGTAAATAACGGTGGAGTTTATAGTGGTGCTACTACAGCAACACTTACTATTACTGGAGCAACTGCAACTTTAAATACTTATTTATATCGTTGTATAGCAAGTGTAATATGTGGAAGTACAAATTCTAACGGTGCTTTGTTAACAGTAAATACTGCACCACTTATTACTTTTCAACCATCAGATGTTACAACTTGTGCAGGTAATACAGTAAATTTTACCACTAACGCAACTGGTACGAATATTGGCTATCAATGGCAATTAAGTACTGATGGTGGTGCCAATTATAATAACTTAACAAATACAGCTCCTTACTCTGGCGTAACTACAACTACTTTAACAGCAGTAAACGTAACAGCTGGTATGAGTGGATATAGATATCGTTGTATAGTAACTGGTACATGCCTTCCAGCATTAAACTCTACTGGTGCCATTTTAACAATTGTAACTTCTGTTACAGTTATTGATCAACCAAGCAACTCTACTATATGTGAAAATGCTGGTACAAGTTTTACTACTTCGGGAAGTGGTACTGGTGTAATTTATCAATGGCAAATAAGTACCGATGGCGGTGCTAATTATACCAATTTAGCTAACGCTGCTCCTTATAATGGTGTAACTACGGCTACGTTAAATGTTAGCCCTGTTACTTTTGCTATGAACAGTTACAGATACCGTTGTTTATTAAGCAACAGTACTTGTACAAGTCCTGGTATTAGTAACGGTGCAATACTTACTGTAAATACTTTACCTCTTGTTACAAATAGTCCTAATAGTGTAACATCTTGCTTAGGCACTACAGTTAATTTCTCTGCCGCTGGTACAGGTACTGCATTGGCTTATCAATGGCAGTTAAGCACAGATGGTGGTGCTAACTATAACAACCTAAGTAATGGTGCTCCATACAGTGGAGTAAATACTACTACATTAACTATTACATCTATTACAGCGGTTATGAATAACTACAGATACCGTTGTGTTTTAAGTGGTACTTGTACACCTGCTGTAAATTCAGGTGCTGCAACATTAAATGTTGTAAGCCCAGTAAATGTTACTGTACCACCTACCAATAGAACAGTTTGTGCTACGTTAAATACAAACTTTAGTGTTACTGCAACAAGTACAGAAACTATTACCTATCAATGGCAAGTAAGTACCGATGGTGGTGTTAATTATACCAACGTACCAAATACTGGTGTGTATACTGGTGCTACAACGCCAACACTAACTATTACAGGCGCTACAATTGCTCTGAATAATAATAGATACCGAGTTCAATTAAATAATGTTACTTGTGCTGTGCCAGCACCTAGTAATGTAGTTACCCTTACTGTAAATACTTTACCTACTGTTACTTGGCCAAATGCATTGGCTAACCAATGTGCTAATGCTACTACATACACACTTACTGGCGGTTTACCTACTGGCGGAACATACAAAGGCATTGGAGTAACGGGTACAAACTTTAATGCATCTGTTGCTGGTATTGGTACAAAAACGCTTTGGTATATTTATACTAATGGAAATGGTTGTACAGATAGTATTTCAAAAACAATTGTGGTAAATGCTTTCCCTACATTATCGTTGACTGCACTTAGTACAAACGCTAGCCCTGCAAATACATTAAGTTTATTACCAGGCTGGACAACTACCATAAGTGCTACAATGATTACTGGAACATATTAAACTTATTTATGGTTATATCAACCTTTTGGAACTACTTTTACAACTTCAATCCCTAATACTATCAATAATTATTTAGTTAATGTAGATAAATTAGGTGAATATACAGTTGTAGGAACAAGTGATTTAGGCTGTACTAGTTTAGCTGCAAAAATTACCGTTAAAGATAGTGCAAGCACTAAACTATTTATTTATCCAAGCCCTAACGATGGTAGATTTAGTGTAGCGTATTACAACAACCCTAGTGGGGCAGTAGTTAAGCAAGGCATTACTATTTATAGCAGTTTAGGTAAAAAAGTTTACAACGATGTTTATACAATATCTCAACCTTGGAAAAACATTTCAATTGATTTGCGTAATCATGGTGCTGGTATTTATTATGTTGTAATTAGAGATGCCAACGGTAAAAAAATTACTACTGGTGAGGTGTTGGTAAGATAAAAAATGTAAGATTTATTTTTTGATAAACTGCCCTCAAAATGAGGGCAGTTTTTTACTTATACGGCGTACTTATAGGTAAGTTATAGGTATTTTATAGGTGAGTTACTCTCCATAACAACTCCACTACAAGTTTATTGTAGCTCCATATCTGGTGCTACTCTAGATATAAGATTGATCACACAAATCAGCTACCTTTTTTTAAAATATGATTTGGCGTACAAGGACCTATAATGCCGCTATATTGTTGAAGATGAACGTAATGCGACGCCACCGAAGTAAAATAGTAGTACAATTGCTGGTTTCCAAATAAAACCCTTGACTTTACTGGCTAAAAGGCCAAAAAATAGTACCTTTGCCATCCGCCAAAAAAACAAGCGGATAATTTTATGTCATTTACTATTAACAAACAACTAAACGCAGATGCACAGGAAGGTGCTGCTTCAGAGGAAGCGGTAACTGCTGCGATAACAAATGTGCCTGAGGAAACTACCGCTACGGCTGTAGTTGAAGAAGTTACTACAGAGCCTGTAGTTGCTGTAAAACCGGTTGAAGAAGTTATTGCTACTGCACATGACGATTTTGATTGGACGGTAGACAAACGTAACGTAACTAGCTACAAAGAAGAGGAAAGAGTTAAGTACGACAAGGTTTACGATGATACCTTTAAACAAATTAACGATGGCGAAATGATTCAAGCTACGATAGAATCATTAACTAAAACAGACGCTGTTGTAAACATTGGTTTTAAAAGTGATGGCCTTATTTCTTTAAACGAATTTAGAGACATTATTGGCGGTATTAAAGTTGGTGATATTATTGAGGTAATGGTTGTACAAAAAGAAGACAGAGATGGCAACCTAAACCTTAGCCGTAAGCAAGCCCGTACTAGCAGAGCTTGGGAACGTATTGTTGAAGTACACAAAACTGGTGAAATTGTTACTGGTTTGGTTACTAGCAAAACTAAAGGTGGTTTAATTGTTGATGTATTTGGTATGGAAACTTTCTTACCGGGTAGTCAAATTGATGTTAAGCCAGTTACCGATTACGACCAGTTTGTAAACAAAACAATGGAA
>JANNWD010000082.1:0-13881 GCA_031408315.1 Bacteroidota bacterium | reverse complement strand
TCAGCATCTGGGCAATCGCTCTTAGGAAACTTAATTTTCTTATTAGGAAACTCATCATAAGCATAATCCAATGGATTTAACCACCACAATGTCTCAACAGATTTTGCACCTAAGTTTACATTTAAACCTAATGAAAGCATGTTGTAACTATCAAAATCTCTTGTAAGTACGGCATCACCATAGGCATGTTCTTGCCAACGTTGACCGTCTAACAAATCATCCTTAACAAAAGTCCATCTATCTTCAAGAGACAAATTAATTCTTTTACCTAAACGTACAGCAACACCCATTAACACAGTACCAGATGGTTTTAATGTGTTGTTACCAATTTTAGGGCGGCGTTCGCCTTGGTTATCAGCAGGAGTTTCGTAAGTGTCATCCATACCAGCTTTTAAAGCCTTCAAAATATCTTTACGTTTTGTATAAACACCAGCACCATTATTATTGTATATTGTTCTAAATAAACTTGCATAAGAACCGCCATTAGCGTCGTATGCATTAACCATAGTTTTGTAAATAGTGGCACCAATACCACCACCACCGTATATAACTATACCAGTTTTTTGTTTATGAAAACGAATGTTATTTAACGTTACAATTCCTTGTAAGCCTAAATCTTGTACTTTAGATTTGTAATTGTAATAAACTAAATCTTGTGTACTTCTAGTAGCTCCACCATCTCTAGTGAAATAACCATCACCTGCTAAAGGAGTGTAAGGTGCACCATATCCAGTAAAAGCTCCATTTTTTCTCCATGCTGGATTTTTTCCAAAATTTTCTGAAACTAACCAATGCATGCCTTTACCAGTTGCATTCAAATACTGAAGACGTAAAGAGAAAATGTACCCAAAGGCTTTTCTTACGTGTACTTCAAAATTAGGGAAAGTTAACAATTTAGCAGGAATATCACCGCTAATAGTAAACACACCAATTGAAGCACCCACTTCCCACATATTACGTGGTTTTGCAGGAAAGTTGTAGGTGTTGTTCCAAAATTCGTTTTGCTGAGGCATTCTTTTTGCCGGAATAACAGCACTGTCATAAACACTATAACCAGTACCAGCTGTTTGTGCAAATGCACCAGTGGTTAGTAGCAATAATGCCATCAATAATAATTTGTACTTTTTGCTTGCCATAACTTAATAATTAATAAAATTTCTAAATGTGTACGAGTCGATTATTTGCAAAAATATCGATTGATAAGTAAAAACCAAATTTTTTTATGTAGTATTAATATTAATTCTACGTAAATAGTTTTGGATTTATGCTTAAGACAGCAATAATAGTCAATAAGTTGCACAAAATTTTAACTTTTTATGATTATTTTGATTGCAGCAACTTAATTCTATTACTTTGCATATACAAATATAGCTATAAATAGTTTAGTACAATGAATTTTGTTAATGATATTATTGGAGAAGAGTTAAAGATTTTTGAACAAAAATTTTCAGAATCAGTTAAAAGCCATGCTCCTTTACTTGACAGAATAATGAAATACATAATAAAAAGAAAAGGCAAACAAATGCGACCCATGTTTGTTTTTTTAAGTGCAAAATTACATGGCGAAATTAACGATAGCACTTACAGAGCTGCCGCTTTAGTAGAGCTTCTGCATACTGCAACCCTTGTACATGACGATGTTGTTGACGAATCGTTAGAACGTAGAGGCTTTTTTTCAATAAATGCTATATGGAAAAACAAAATAGCTGTGTTAGTGGGGGATTATCTATTATCGAAAGGACTGTTGTTATCTACTACTAATAACGATTTTGAACATTTACACATTTTATCCGAAGCGGTTAAGCAAATGAGTGAAGGCGAACTATTGCAAATTGAAAAAGCCCGTAACCTAAATTTAAAAGAAGAAATATATTTTGAGATAATAAAAAATAAAACGGCTTCATTACTATCAAGTGCTTGCAGCGTAGGTGCATATAGTACAAGTAAGGATAAAATTATTAGCGATAAAATGAAATTATTTGGCGAAAAAGTAGGCATTGCTTTTCAAATAAAAGATGATTTATTTGATTATGGAACTGCCGATATTGGTAAACCTACTGGCAACGATATTCAAGAAAAAAAATTAACCTTACCCCTCATTTATACATTAAATAAAATTGATAAAGTAAAAAAAAGAGAACTCATTTACATTATTAAAAATGAAAATAAAAACAAAGAAAAAGTAAAACAAGTAATTGATGTTGTTGTTGCAGAAGGTGGAATAAAGTATGCCGAGGATAAAATGAATATTTATAGAGATGAAGCCTTACAAATATTAAACCAATTTGAAAACAGTGCAGTAAAAAATGCTTTAGAAGAATTGGTACGATATACAACCGATAGAAAATATTAACTACGAATTTAAAAGGCTACACTAATTATACTAAATGAATAAACGCTGGAAAATATTACCCTTTAATGAAGATATAAACAATAAACTTCATCAAGATTTAAAAATAAATAAAACACTTTGTACAATTTTAAGCAACAGAGAAATTGATACATACGAAAAAGCAAAACATTATTTTAGACCACAGTTAACAGACTTGCATGATCCCTATTTAATGAAGGATATGGATAAAGCCGTAGCAAGGGTTACAAAAGCTTTTGAGAAGCAAGAGAAAATTTTAGTTTTTGGGGATTATGATGTAGATGGTACAACAAGTGTAGCCTTAATGTATCAATTTTTATGTAAGATTTATGACAGTTCATTTTTAGATTATTATATTCCACATCGTTATAGAGAAGGATATGGCATAAGCAAAATGGGTATTGATTTTGCCGCTGAAAATAATTTTACTTTAATTATTTCTTTAGACTGTGGAATAAAATCGGTTGAGCTTATCGCCTATGCAAAAACGTTAGGGGTAGATTTTATTGTTTGCGATCATCACTTACCCGATGACGAATTACCACAAGCAGTTGCTATTTTAAATTCCAAACAAAAAGATTGTACATATCCTTACAAAGAATTGTGTGGCTGTGGTGTAGGTTTTAAATTAGCCATGGCTTTAGCCATGCATTTTAATATTGAGGAGGAACATTATTTATGTTATTTAGACTTGGTGGCTACTGCAATTGCCGCTGATATTGTACCTATGACAGGCGAAAATAGAATACTTGCTTTTTATGGATTGCAAAAAATAAATACTACACCTTGTGCTGGCATAAAATCGTTAATTCAACTGGGCGGAATAAAAGGAAGGCTTAATATTAACAATGTGGTATTTGTAATTGCCCCAAGGGTAAATGCTGCCGGCCGTATGGATGATGCAAAAAAAGCAGTGCAATTATTTATTGAAAAAGATGAAATAAAAGCATTAGAAATTGCTGAGGTTTTACATAATGATAATAGCGATAGAAAAGAGGCGGATAGTAGCATTACTGAAGATGCTCTATCTATAATTAGTAATGATGAAAAATTACTTACTAAAAAAACTACGGTTGTTTATAAACCACATTGGCACAAAGGTGTAGTGGGTATTGTTGCAAGCAGGTTAACAGAAACATATTACCGACCAACAGTAGTGCTTACCCAAAGTGGAGAGGTAGTTGCAGGAAGTGCAAGAAGTGTAACTGGCTTTAATTTATATGAAGCCATACATGCTTGTAGAGAATATTTGCTAGGATACGGAGGGCACTTTGCAGCGGCTGGTTTATCTTTATTGCCAGAGAATGTTGAAGCCTTTGCTAATAAATTTGAAGCCGTAGTAAGTAAATCTATTCCACCTGAATTGTTAATACCAGAAATTGTTATTGATACAGCAATTGAACTTAAAGAAATTACACCTTCGCTGTACAACATACTTTGCCAAATGGAGCCTTTTGGCCCAGAAAACATGCGACCGACTTTTGTAGCAAAAAATGTTTTAGATACCGGCTATAGCAAAATTGTAAAGGAATTACATGTTCGTTTTGTTGTAAAAAAAGATGATGTAACTATTACTGGCATTGGTTTTAACATGGCTACAAAATTTCATTTGCTACAACTAAAACAACCTGTAGACATTGTTTTTACCATTGATGAAAATGAATGGCAGGGTAATAAAACATTACAGATGAAAGTGATTGATTTACGATTGAGTAAGGATTAGTTTTGAATTGCCAAAAATTCAAAAAATAGGACTGCAAATATGAAATTTTTAAGGTATTTTTTTTACATAGCTACCAACTGGAATATTCGTATTGCATGGCATATACTTTGGCATGAAATAAAAGGAGAAAAAAAATATACTATACTTACAACTGGTAAAGATGATTTAGTTGCTTTGGAAGATAAAGGAATTGATATTGAACATGCCACTATTTACATGCCCGTTAGTTACGATTTGTTAGAAAGTACTTTTAAACATCTACCTAAAATAAAACGAACACATTTTTTAGATATTGGCTGCGGCAAAGGAAGAGCTTTATGTGTAGCGGCACACAACGGTTTTACTAAAGTTACTGGAATAGATTTTTCAAAAGAATTATGTGCAGATGCAGAAGAAAATCTTGTAAAAACAAAACAACAATTACCTGCATTACAGTATAAAATTTATAACAACGATGCTTTCTATTTTGATATACCCACGGATGTAGATTGCATATTTTTATTTAACCCTTTTGATGAAATAATAATGAGTGGTGTTGTAGAAAACATTATTAATAGCTTAAAAGAAAATTTCAGAGAATTAAGTATTGTATATGTAAATCCTTTACACAAAGAATTATTTTTAGAGCAAGGTTTTGTAGAAATTTACCACACAAAAAAATTAAAGTATTTAGAAGCTAGTATTTTAGAATTCGCTAAATAAAAATGACATCTCTTAAAAAGATGTCATCTTTAATCAACCTGTTTTTTACCCCATCAACTCTACACTTCTATTTATAAAATTGGTAAGGCTATTGCCTTTTAATAACCCTTGCGATAGTAAAGCTAAATCGGCTAAATTATGTATTACTTTTTCTTGCTTTTCTTTTTCTGCAGTGGCTAATACGTTTTTATATATAGCATGGTTACCATTTATAGTAAGGGTAACTTCATCAGGCATATTAGCATAAAAAGCACCCATTCCACTTGCCCCTTGCATAGCAGCCATATCTTTCATCCTACGCATAAACTCTGGCCTGGTAGCAATTACTGGTGGAGCATCGGTACTTAAGCCTTTAACCTCTACTGTTACATTTAACTCTGGTATTTGCACTGCAAATAACTCTTTCAATTTTACTTCATCATCTTTACTTAAAACACTTTCACTACTTTCTTGCTTATCAATTAAGTTATCTGCAATTTCACTATCTACTCTTGTAAATTGAACATCTTTCCACTTCATTTCCATTTGCTGTATAAAGCCATTATCAATGATAGTATCTAAGCTTACCACTTTGTAACCTTTTGCTATGGCTTGTTGTATATAAGCATCTTGCTGTACAGCATTGGTGGTGTATAAAATTACATGCTTGCCTTCTTTATTTTTTTGTAATGCTTCTGTAGCAATTTTAAATTCATCTAAAGTATAAAAAGCCCCCTCCTTCTCCCCCGGTGGGGGAGTGATGCCCACAGTTTGCAGTATATGAAACTTATTTGCTTTTTCTAAAAACTTATCGTCCGTCATCATGCCATACTTTACAAACAAACCCAGGCTTTCCCATTTTTGTTCAAAAGAAGGTCTATCATTTTTAAAAATTTCTTCTAATTTATCGGCTACTTTTTTTGTAATGTGGCTGCTTATTCTTTTTACATTAGCATCGCCTTGTAAGTAACTACGGCTTACGTTTAGCGGAATATCTGGGCTATCAATTACGCCATGCATTAGCATTAAAAATTCGGGTACAATTTCTTTTACCTCATCGGTTACAAATACTTGGTTACAGTATAATTGAATTTTGTCTTTTTGTATTTCGTAGCTCTGTTTTATTTTAGGGAAGTATAAAATACCAGTTAAATTAAATGGGTAATCTACATTAAGATGAATCCAAAACAAAGGTGTTTCTCCGTAAGGATATAATTCTTTGTAAAAATTTATATAATCTTCATCGGTTAATTCATTTGGTTTTTTTGTCCAGGCTGGTGTAGGGTTATTGATAGAGGTTTCTAAAGGTGTTGTTTCTTCTTTCCCTTCTTCCTTCGGGATTTCGCTTTTGGCAACTTTTAATTCGGTAGGCTTTTCATTAACATGTTTAAAATAAATAGGTACGGGTAAAAATTTACAAAACTTTTGCAACATACTTTCTATTCTATGTGCTTCTAAAAATTCTTTACTTTCCTCGTTAATATGCAACACAATATCGGTACCTCTCCATTCTTTTTCTACCTCACTTAAATCGTATTGTGGACTACCGTCACATTCCCATTTTACGGCTTTAGCATCTTCTTTAAAACTTTTTGTGATTACATCTACCTTATCACTTACCATAAAACCACTGTAAAAACCTAAACCAAAATGTCCAATTATATTATTTTCGTTTTGCCCTTTGTATTTCTCTAAAAATTCTTCGGCACCACTAAATGCAACTTGGTTTAAGTATTTGTCAACTTCTTCGGCAGTCATACCAATACCTCTATCGCTAATGGTTAATGTCTTTTTTTCAGCATCTAGGGTTATATCAATTCTTAACTCACCCAATTTCCCTTTAGCTTCGCCTATACTGCTTAAAGTTTTAATTTTTTGAGTAGCATCTACTGCATTACTCACTAATTCTCTAATAAAAATTTCATGGTCGCTGTATAAAAACTTCTTAATAATAGGAAAGATATTCTCCGTTTGTACTCTTATATTGCCTTTTTGCATGGTTAATTATTTGTTGGGCAAATGTCAAAAAAAATGCCAACCTACTTTTTGCTGACAGGTTGGCAAAGTAAATTATCTAAAAAACCTCCGTTATCGGCGTTATAGGCGAGGATTGATACCAAAGGCAAAATGATTATTTTAATTACACTTATCGTTATAAAGTAAATTATAAAAACACTCTATAGTATTTGTTAAAGTAAAATATATACTTAAAAAGTAGGCACTACTACGCTGCTACTCTTTGTAAAATTACTTTACAAGGCAGAATGGAGGTAACTTTTACCATGTGAGTTTTATGGAGTGGTATTGCAAAAAAATCGCCTGGAATAAGGGAATGTACTTCATCGGCAACAATAATATCACATGTCCCTTCTACAATAAAAAATCGTTCATACTCATCATCATGTACTTCATGAGGAGCATAGTCTTTTAACCATACAATTGCAGTAACTACAGTAGGGGTGTATCCAATTATTTTTGCAAAAACCTCTTCTGTTTGAGGGCTTACCATATCGGGTCGGTTTAACCATTCAGCATAATCTGAAGCTTTTGAATTTTGGGAAAGTAATGGCGGATTTGAAGCAGGCTCCCCATTTGTTAAACGTTCTGTATAATCTACAATGGCCATTAAAAAAGGCTTTACTACTGGGCTAGGTTCTACGGCATTTGCTACAGCGTAAGCTTCTAATGCCAATTCTATATTTTGTATTTCTTTTTGTATAGCTACGTCTGTTGCTGCCATTAACTCCACCTGCTGACACTCCTCTTCTGTAACCGTACCTAAAACGTACTGCTCCAAAATACCCGATTCAATATATTGTTTACTAGTAAGCATCTTATTTTTTAACTTTCATATTTTGTACTATATTTCTTATGTTCACCATTAAGTCAACCACCGTAATATTTAGTAACTCAGCAGCCTCAATACGACTAAGCCCTTTAAAATAAACCAATTCAAAACTGGCTTTTTCTATTTGAGTAACTGATTTTTTATCAAACTCATTTGTATTGTCCTTATTTACGAAAGTAAGTGGTGTTTGGGTTTGCAAGTCGCCATTTTTTAATTGGTTTAAAGCAGTTTTACGAGTTATATTAACTAGCCAAGTAAATATAGTGCTTTTTAAATCGTTGAGTTGTAGCTTTTGTTGCCATGCAGCAACAAAAGTAGCATTCAAAATTTCTTCTGCTTTTTTGTTGTCATTTGTAATCCTACTTATAACTCCCATTAAAGAAGCGGCATACTTATCGTACAGTTTACCAAAAAATTCTTGATTGGTGTCTTTTATACCAGCAACTAATTCAGCATCAGCTTCTACCAAAATGGAATTCAATAGCATAAATTGGAAAGGTTATAAAATATAAAAGCGTTTTTCAATACTCAAAAGTACACAATATTTGTAATGTTACAAAGCGGTTGTTACTAGATGTTAGCAATACTTGCTATACACAATACTTACAAAATTATTTGCAGACTGGCGAATTATTATTTTTAGGAAGGGGGATTAAAATCTTACTCTTTCTCCACACTCCCACTACTGCTCTCCGATTTTGTAACCGCTGCACCACCTCTATATTTTACTAAACCGCTACTAGTGGCTTTACCATCTAGCTTTATACTAGCATGTACATGGGCAGTTCCGCTGCTGCTAGCCTCTGCGGTAGTATTTTCAGTAAGCAAATCTTCGGCATTAATATCTGCACTGCTAGATACTTCTACTTTAAAATTTTGTGTTTTGCCTTTTAAGGTAATGTCAGCACTACTGTTAGCGTCAGCAGCAATTTGTGGAGCATCTACAGTTGCCTCAATTTCGGCAGAGCTTGATGCATCAAATTCAATTTTTGATGTATTGGTTAATATACCATCTACCACAATTTTTGCACTGCTACTTGCACTTAATTTTTCTAAAGTAGGCACCGTTATATGTACCGTTACATTAGCATTACGTAAACTTGTATTATCGGCATATCGTATTTTTAATGTGCCTCCAACAACTTCGGTTTTTATATAATCTACCACGTTATCATCGGCCTCAACTGTTACTTCGTAAGTGCTGCCAATTTTTACATCCACCTCAATGCTGGTGGCGGCACTTAACCCTTTAAAATTGCCTACAGTACGTTTTTGTGTAATAATGTTTCCACTACCCCGTATACTAGGGCGGCAACTGAATAGTACTATACTACTTAGTGCAATAATTAATAATTTTTTCATGTTTTGTACTTTTGGGTAAAATTATAAAATAGTAAGGCCAAATCAAAGCCGTTAAACATAAAATCTATTTATCTTCGCCGCAAATTATGACTGATAAAATACTCATACTCGATTTTGGTTCTCAATATACTCAACTAATTGCCAGGGCAGTAAGAGAAGCCAATGTTTACTGCGAAATAATCCCTTACAACAAGCCTATTATTTTTGATGAAATGCTGAAAGGAATTATACTTTCTGGCTCTCCTTTTTCGGTAAATGAACAAAATGCTCCTACCGTTGATGTAATAGGCATGGTACAAAAAGTACCTGTATTAGGCGTTTGTTATGGAGCTCAACTTACTGCAAAATTATTTGGCGGCAGGGTAGATAAAAGCGAAAAAAGAGAGTATGGAAGAGCAAATTTCTCTATACAAAATCATGAAGGAGATGCTTTGTTTAAAAATGTTTCCATCACATCTCAAGTATGGATGAGCCATAGCGATACTATAAAAGAATTACCCCAAGGTTTTGAATTATTAGGCACTACAGAAAGTATTCCTGTTGCAGCTTTTAAGCAGTGGGCAGTGGGCAGTGGGCAGTTAGCAGTTGGCAATAACGAACCACAAACTACTAACTACAAACCACTATATGGTTTACAATTTCATCCCGAAGTTTATCATTCTGCCGAAGGCAAAACAATATTAAAAAATTTTTTGGTAGATGTGTGTGGATGCAACCAAAGCTGGACACCTGCTCACTTTGTAACCGAAACTGTTGAAGCATTAAAACAAAAAATTGGCAGCAGAAAAGTAATTATGGCATTAAGCGGTGGAGTAGATAGTACTGTTGCCGCTACCTTAGTTCATAAAGCCATTGGCGATAATTTGTATGGTATTTTTGTAGATAATGGCCTGCTACGCAAAAATGAATTTGAGCAAGTAGTTGAAACGTATAATACACTTGGCTTAAATGTAAAAGGGGTTGATGCTAAAGAATATTTTTATAGCAGATTAAAAGATAAAAGCGACCCCGAAGAAAAACGTAAAATAATTGGTGGAAGTTTTATTGATATTTTTGACCAAGAAGCTAAAAAAATTGAAGGGGTAGAATTATTGGGGCAAGGCACAATTTATCCTGATGTTATTGAAAGTGCAGCAGTGCATGGACCATCGGTTACCATTAAATCGCACCACAATGTTGGCGGCTTGCCCGATACTATGAAATTAGAATTGGTAGAACCGCTCCGTTCCTTATTTAAAGATGAAGTACGAAAGGTTGGATTAGAGTTAGGCATTCCATACGACTTGTTATATCGCCACCCATTTCCTGGCCCGGGTTTAGCTATTCGTATTTTGGGAGATATTACTCCAGAAAAGGTACGATTATTGCAAGAAGCTGATGCTATATATACTAATGCTCTTAAAAAGTTTGATTTGTATGCAACCGTTTGGCAAGCTGGTACTATCTTGTTGCCAGTAAAAAGTGTTGGGGTTATGGGTGATGAACGTACGTACGAATTTACGGTGGCGTTAAGGGCTGTAACAAGTGTAGATGGGATGACGGCGGACTGGGCACATCTTCCCTACGAATTTTTAGCCCACGTAAGCAACGAAATTATTAATAATGTAAGAGGAATAAATAGAGTGGTATACGATATTAGTAGCAAACCGCCAGCAACTATTGAATGGGAGTAAAGGCAGTTGGCAGTACAAAGTTTGCAGTTGGTAATTTATAAAAATCAATTTATATCAAAGCACTAGTTCTAAAAACAAAAAATAACCTTTGCGTTTATCCGCCTTTGCAGTATAACAAAATAAAAATGAAACAATTTAAATTATTACTGATTATTCTTTTTGTAGCAGGTAAATCATTTGCACAATCAACGAATGATGACACAAAAATACCCACCTATAAAATTGGCATTTTTGCTCCACTTTATTTAGATTCAATTTTTCACAATGGTACTCTTAAATACAAAGATGGTATTCCAAAATTTGTGCATCCTTCACTAGAGTTTGTACAAGGAGTACAAATAGCATTAGATTCATTAAAAATAAAAACGGCTAACATTCAAGCCTATATTTACGATTCTAAATCGTACACAAAGGGTATTTATAATTTAGTAAAAACAAATAGACTAGACAGTTTAAATTTAATAATTGGACATAGTAGAGATTTAGATTTTAAACAATTATCGGATTTTGCATTAGCAAAAAATATTCCATTTATTTCTGTTACTTATCCAAACGATGGTGGCATTACCGGCAATCCTTTTACCGTAATAATGAATAGTACATTAAAAGCACATTGCGAAAGTATTTATAGTTACTTGTTACAAAATAACCCAACCGATAGGCTTTTTTTAGTACGGAGGAAAGGTAATCAAGAAGATAGAATCGCCAATTACTTTAAAGCAATTAATGAGCAAGAAGGAAGACCATTATTAAATATTCAAACAATAAATATTGATAGTAATTTTAATTCGGATGTATTAGTAAAAAGTTTAGATAGCAATAGAAAAACAGTAATTATTGGGGCAAGTTTAGATGAAGTTTTTGCCAATACTGTAGCCAATGCTTGTAACGATTTGCATACCAATTATCCTATTACCTTAATTGGAATGCCCAACTGGGATGGCTTTTTATCGTTACGCAAAAAAGATGCCTTTGAAGAATTTCCTATTTATTTTACCACACCATATTACAATACTAAGTGGGATGAACATAGCAAAAAATTAATTGCTGCTTATGCTAAAAAGTACAAAACCAAACCTAGCGATATGGCCTATAAAGGTTTTGAAGCTGCTTGGGTTTTTACAAAATTATTGATTGCTCACCCTGCCGATTTTATGAGCAACCTCAACGATAAAAACAATAAAGTTTTTTGTGAATATAATTTTAAACCAGTTGTTCTTTCCAAAATAAATGGCAAGCCAGATTATTTTGAGAACAAACATTTGTATTTTATAAAGTTATTAAATGGGGCAGTTTCAAAGGCTTGGTAATATTTTAATGATGTTTGTTTTGTGTGTACTATCGTGTAGACAAAACAATAGTAAAAAGAAAAAATTTGTTATAGCTGAGACAACAATGGTACCTATTAAACAAGACTACACAATTTCATGGAAAGATAGCAGCGTAGTTGAATTTAAATTAGACGGCACAATTTCTTATCCAAAATAGAATACGATTCTGCAAAATTTTTATTTTATTGGGGTTACAATCTTGAGGAAGGTTTATATACAGCCTCATATTTTCCAGTCAATATTAACGGTAAATGGATAAGTACAGTTATATCTTCCGCTAACATTTCGAAAGCAGATTTATGGAAAGTTGACTCCCTATTAGGGAATCAAAAATCTTATCATGAAAGCGCATCCGCCGGTGGACAAGACCCCAAATATGGTATAGTTTATTTTTAAAAATGGCAAAGTTATAGGACAAACTTCAATTGGTTCAGGAAGCCAAATTGTACGGACAACATTTAAACTTCCAAAGCCTTCCTATTCGCAAAGACTAAATAACTCGGAGTGTAAACAAATCGAAGTCGTACTTTGGGAAAAACTTCATCTTTATGGCATGTAGCAGCTTGACCAAGTGTACTGCATGTAACTTGGGGTTTTGTGCAAGCAGGGCTTGACGTTCAAACTTCGGCATTTTGCATCGCTGTACTTTGGTTCGGGCTGGACGGAATTCTGTTGGGCTTTTTGTTGTTCTCTTCATCACCATTAATTCAATTGAGCTTCGGTTACCGGCAAACGGAATGCCATTTCCCAACCTGCACAAGGCAATTGCCCATTAATGGCAAATATATAGTGATATAAACAACTTTATTCAACGAATAAATTGGCAATAAATAACTCTAGATTGATACTTTTTATGAACAGCTCACAGCAATTTTTCTGTTTTCTTTGGTACAGTTTTTAAACCTGAGTAATAGGTTTTGCCATTTACGCTATATTCAATAACCATCTCATTCAGTTTAAAAAGAGTTAAAATTTTTTGCGGTGTAAGTAATACATCTATTTTATTTAAAACACACTCCAGTAAATTATTCTTATTCTTTTTAATCAATATTTCTTTACGATTAAATTTTACTGGATACTTTGTTACCGCTTTTGTTTGAGCAGCATACACAAAACTATTTTTACACCAAATGGTTATATTCTCTATTTTAAGTTTTGGTTTTATTTCTATATAAACAAGATGATAAATATTTTTAGGTTGCTCCACTCCCATTGATGGATCAATTTGTGCTCCACTTATACTTGTAAATTCCCAAGCCCAAATTTTTTTAACCTCATTAGGCTGAGAAAACAAAGACCCAATACTAAAAACACAAATGGCTAGAAGATAAAATTTCTTAATCATATACTTTTTTATAAAACTACCTTAAATCTGGCTGATTACTATTTTAAATAACCATAATTTTTTAACCTGTGTTTCATTTAAACAAAAAATATTTATAATCCCTATCAATAATAGTTTGCTTTGCATGTCTAAAAAACAAACCCCATCCAAATTGGATGGGGTTTGTTAACTTATTAAAAACGTAATTTTTTTTATAGAACAACTGCTCTACCTACGCCTAATCTTTCACCATTAACGTCTATTACTTCAATCCAGTAAACACCTTTTCCGTATTTACGTAAATCAACATCCATTCTTTGATAAGGTGCATTGTTAGGATATTGATTAATCGATATCCTTGAACCTTTACCATCATAAATGTTTAATCCGTGGGGTGCTCTAGTATTTAACGAAGCGTAATATCTAACTTGGAATACTCCAGTGTTAGGATTAGGATAGATAAATACTTTACCAGATGCAGAATCTGAAATAGTTACAACGTTTGAAACATTTGCACAACCGCTAGAAGTTACAGATCTAACTGTATAATCTCCTAAGCCATCAACAT
>JANNWD010000081.1:0-2640 GCA_031408315.1 Bacteroidota bacterium | reverse complement strand
AGGTATGGCAATTGGTATTCATTTACTAATAGGCTTACCACTTGTGTGGGGTGTAGCTATTACTGTTTTAGATACTTTTTTATTACTTTTTTTACAACGCTTGGGCATTCGTAAAATGGAGGCATTTATAATTGCCTTAGTCGCCATTGTAGCTTTTTCTTTTTTAATAGAAATGATTATTGCTAAGCCAAATTTAGGGGAAGTTGCTATTGGCTTAATTCCAAATATGCCTAATAACGAAGCACTATACATTGCTATTGGTATTATTGGTGCTACGGTAATGCCACACAATTTGTATTTACACTCTGCATTGGTACAAACCCGAAAAATTGAAAAAACCACAGCCGGAATAAAACAAGCGTTAAAGTATAATTTAATTGATAGCACTATTGCTTTAAACATAGCCTTTTTAGTAAATGCTGCTATTTTAATTTTAGCCGCAACTGTTTTTTTTAAAACGGGTAACTCTCATGTAGCAGAAATAAAAGAAGCACACCAATTATTACAACCTTTGTTGGGTAGCACTTGGGCCCCAAAACTTTTTGCTATAGCCTTAATTGCTGCTGGCCAAAGTAGCACCATAACGGGTACTTTAGCTGGGCAAATTGTTATGGAAGGATATTTAAGTTTGCGTATAAATCCAATACTACGACGCTTTATTACTAGAGCATTAGCTATTATACCAGCACTAATTGTTATACTTATTTATGGCGATAAAAAAATAGATGCACTACTAATTTTAAGCCAAGTAATTTTAAGTTTACAATTGGGTTTTGCTGTAATTCCTTTAATCCATTTTGTGAGTGATAAAAAAACAATGGGCAACTTTGCTATAAAACCAGTGACACAAATTGCAGCTTGGTTAATTGCCAGTATATTGGTATTCTTAAACCTAAAAATGCTGGTTAATGAAGCCTCCACTGTTTTTGATGGTGATGCATTTTTCCCTAAACTGCTACTAAGTTTGCTTGGCTTATTATTTATATCCTTATTAGCTTACATCACTATTCATCCATTTATAAAGAAAAAAAACAAACACTCTTCAATTAAAATACATGGCGATACAGCAAAAGAATTAAAACTTGCTGTACCTACATTTAGTAAAATTGCTATTGCAATGGACTTTACAGATAATGATGAAAAATTATTATCCTATGCCTTATCGCAAGGGGACAAAAATGCTCACTTTTTTTTAATTCATGTGGTAGAAAGTGCAACAGCAAAGCTTTTAGGTGCAGAAACCGATGATTACGAAAGCAAAAAAGATAGAGAACGTTTAAATTTTTACATAGAGCAACTTACTGAAAAAGGGTATAAAACAGACGGTTTTTTAGGTTATAGAAACAGAGCAAAGGAAATTGTAAAAATTGTAAAAGAAGTAAATGCAGATATGTTGGTTGTAGGGGCACATGGCCATACAGGGTTAAAAGATTTTATTTACGGGGAAACGGTAAATACAGTAAGGCATGAGTTAAAAATACCAGTATTAGTGGTTAACGTGTAGAAAGACTTTTTACTTGGCCTTCAATTTTTTTATTCCAAATAAGTTGTTTTGCTTTGATAATACCATTTTGTGTTTGCCCATCATAATCGTTTTGCATGGTTTGTAATTCGTTCATACTTTGGGTATAAATATCATTTAGCAATTGGTTATAATTTTGTGTAGTAAACTTTGCCGCTTTTAAACGTTGTACAAAATTATTAGTAGCTATATAACTTACATTAAAATGATTTTGTTCATGCTGCAAAGCATAGTCCGATTCTTTACCAGGCTTTACCCAAGATTTTACTTTATCGAAATAGCAAAACACATTTATAGTTAATGTTCCTCTGCCGTTTTTAGTTTTAAGCCCAGCGTTAAAACCAAAGCCAGATGATGTTTCTGCTATTGCCATACCTTTTTGCAAAGGCGTTCCTCTAAAATTTACCCATACTAAATTTTTAGCCGGGTTAAAATAAATAGTATCTGAGTTTTCATTGGCTGTAGGTTGCAAAAAATTAACTTTTGATACAATTTGAGCATTGGAGATGGTTACTGTAAATACTAAAAATAAAAAAAGAATAAATCGCATTTGTATCTGTTTCTTGGTTAACACAAAACAACAACAATTATTATGCAGATAAATGTAGTTTAACAAATTTTACAACTTCATTAACATCAATTTTGTTCATACACTTAAAATGCCCTTTTGGGCATTTATCGTAACCAATTTTACTACAAGGCCTACACCATAGTTTTTCTACCTCCACTACATCGTATTGTTGGGTAGATTTTTTGCCGTAATAAGGATACATTCCAAAATTGGGAACTGTATTGCCCCAAATAGAAATAATGGGTTTTTGAAAAGCTGAAGCTATGTGCATTAACCCTGTATCATGTGTAATTATTAGTTTTGCTATGCTAACCAAATCAGCACTTTCGTTTAGGCTAAATTTACCGCAAGCATTGTAAATTTTTATTTCATCTTGCAAGGCTATTGCTTTACCATTTTCATAATCTTCTTTACCGCCTAGCAAAACAATTGGGTGTTTTATAGCAGCACATAAATCAATTAGCTTTTGTAAAGGCATTTTTTTTGTAGCCAATGCAGCACCAATTACAATTCCAATATAGCCTAATTGATGAGATGTAGGAATATC
>JANNWD010000080.1:0-1558 GCA_031408315.1 Bacteroidota bacterium | reverse complement strand
GGTAGACTTTTATGAGTACTGGCAGCAGTTCTTGGAAGAAGTTGATTGGGGCGATTTTCAAGGCTTTGGCTTTGTACGTCATCACGTACTTTGCCCTGCAAGATTTGCTCCCAAAATGCAGACCTTCCAGAGTCTCTACGGCCGAGCTGGCTATAAAATACAACTTGCCTTCTGCCTTTTCGCGTTATGATGCAGTCACCTGCACCACGGCAGGAACGAGCCACAATCACCACCACCACGTCCACTGGCTCGAGTGCGAAAAAAAGAGTGGCATGGAGGAGGAGGATGGTAATGACAACAATGACGGCACGACAGTTTCAAACGTCTTTGACGCCGTGTACGTCAACCACGGGTTTGGCGCGTCGGCGTTGTCTTGGCTTCCCGCCATGCCTAAACTCGCCCAGGCGTTTGGTGGGAGCAGCGCCGCCGCTCTGGTCCTCGGACACGATGCTCCCGGCTTTGGCTTTACGGATCGCCTCGAGGAGGATGATAATGACGGTGATGATGGCGATTTGCGAGCGTACTATTCGCTGCAGAATTCCGCCGCCATTGGCGCATCGCTCTTGCACGAGCGTCTCCTCGGCGACAACGAGACGGTCATTGGCAACCATCATGAAGCGCAACCCGCCGTGTTACTATTTGGCCATTCGATGGGCGCTTTGACTGCATTGAACATGGCGCTGCAGTTGAATTCTTCCATCCAACAGCGCATCATTCTGGTTGCCCCTGCCCTTGGATTGCGACAAGCGCAAAGCAGCAAGAAACTGCCGCCACAGCAGCAGCTGTCGAAAAAGGCGGCTCGTTTGTCATGGAAAAGACCCATTGGACGAGCGCTGACTGGAGTCGCAAGTCACGGTTTGCGTCGCTTGGTGGGTCGTCCCCACTTTTGGCGCAGCGGCTTGAGTAGGGTGTGGGGTGACAAAGGTCGGCTTCGAGACAGCGACGTGCTCCGCTTTCAGTGGCCGTCGATTGGACGCGGATGGGAGCGAGGCTTAATCCAGTTTGCTCGCGTGCAAGCATCGTCGGGTCGGTCCTTTGTTTGACGTCGCGGGATGCAAGTCGTCGGAACATATGCCTGCCCTTCAGAAGAATAGTCAAAGCTACGCATGAATTGTCTGCGGAAGTATCTTCGGCGCACACTTCAGACATTGTAGTAGTAGAATGTACGAATGAAAAATGCGTTTTAAGTTGGAGTAAATAAATTATGTAGGAACTGTTAAAAGAACCAAGCCGTGAGCAACAACAATACCTGGTGTGCAAGTGCGTAGTTGAGTCGCTGTTTATGCAACCCCGACCCCCGATATTTCATAGCTTTCCTTTAGTAAAACTTCTGATAAAAGGCATCAATATTTGACTCCTCGAGGCTGAGCTGGTTTCAAGCTCGGGTTCTGCATTTTTAAATGAGGCTAGCTCTCAATCTGCACTCGATGCCTCTTCCGTGAGAGCGTCGTCTTTCGGTGCGCTATCGTTTCCTCTGCAACGACGGCAACGCCGCTTTCCATGTCAACCCGTAGTTGTGCACCCTGAACTGACCCTGAACCGTACTCAAGGTTCGTTG
>JANNWD010000079.1:0-1854 GCA_031408315.1 Bacteroidota bacterium | reverse complement strand
TCCTGTCGGCTCCGCTCGATCGAGAGTTCGAGCTGTTTCTCGAGCGCGATAGGGGTTCGCTTTCGTTCACAAATGCCCGTCAGGCGGACACTTCGGAGGAGCCCAGTATGTTGGGCGTCCCGCATCGATTTGTTCGTTCGGCTCGGTACCTGGCCATTGATCCGGGTCAGCAAGGGCGCGAGTGACCCGCCGATCGGGATTGTTGTCAACGGCTTGTCTTGCTGCCGTCTTCCTGACCTCGCTTGCGGGGGGCGGACACACATCAGCGGCGACTGATGACCCCGAGTGGCTCGCGTGGATCAACCTCTATCGGTCGATTGGTAGCTTGCCGGCGGTTGCTCATGAGCCCGGTCTCGATGCAGCGGTCACAGAGCATGCCCGATATCTGGTCGAACTCGATCAAGACGGGCTATGCCCGGCATTCCCACACTGTGAGGCCATCCCCCCGGGCACAGTCACGGGTGATCGCGCAGGCCGCAACATCTTGATGCGTTCTAGCGAGAAACTGACGGAGCGCGAGGTTGTGGAAGGCCTGTTCACGGCACCGTTCCATGCGCTGTCGTTGCTGCGACCCGGCCTCACGCAGGTCGGATTTGGTATCTACTCGAATCCTGATGTCGCCGGATTTACGTCTGCTGGGGTCATAGATGTCACTTCCGATGCAACGCCGACAGATCTGTCGCAGGTGGCCACCTGGCCGGCGAGCGGTTCTGCGGTGCCGCTGACCTCGTACTCGGGCAACGAAACCCCGGACCCGTTGGTGGCGACATCATGCTCCGCCCTGGCGTTTGCTCAGCCCGGAGCGCCGCAGGAAGCCGGTCTGCCCATCATCGTCATGAATGTCGCCGACTCGGCCGTGACTGCAGACCTGGTGGAGGTGTCGTCGGGTACGTCGTTGACCACATGCGTTGCCACGAGCCACGACTACCCCGAAGACTCGACGCAGTCGCTGGTTCTTCAAAGCACCTTGTCATTCCTTGTGATTCCCCAGGATCCGCTCCGTGTCGGTGAGTCATATCGTCTGACGTTGAGTGGCGCGGTGGATCGTATTGTCGAGTTTGAGGTGGTCGCGCCTCCGACTCTGCCGCCGGGCTTCACGGTGCCGGAGCCACCCACCACAGCGCCGACCGATCCGACTCCCGACTCCACGATTCTCGGTTCGACACCGCCAGACTCGACCAACCCCAGCGCGACGACGCCGGGCGTAGACGAGGCGGCAGGCACGAACGACTCGGGGTTGCCTTGGCTGTCGATCCTCGCGCTACTACTCGTCGGGACGGCCTTGGCGCTCGTCGTAGCCGCGGTCATCCGATCGCGATCTGAGTCGGGCGTCGCGAACGACGAGGTGCAGAACGTCCTTCTCGCGCTCGCAGCCGCCGTGGCGTTGCCCGCAACACTGTTGCTCGACTTCGGACAATTCCGTCTCGGTCTCGACGACCGCACCTATCGAGGTATCGATATCCCGGTGCTTGCGTGGGGGGTGCCGCTCCTCGCAGTCGTCTACGCGATGGCGGTCGTCTCTGATCTCCGCGCCAAACGACCAATCGGCAACGTCGCCCGCATTGTCGGGTCGGCTGTCCCCCACGATTTTTGGTGGGCCATGTCTTCGTGCCACGATTTTTGGAGCCGCCACCCGCATCGCCGTGCGCGGCCGGTCGGCGGAGTCAAGGCCGCGCCACGCGCAAATAACACGCTCTGTCTCGTGGGCGCGCCCCGTAGGGGTTGCCTTGATGCCGACGTCGGCGTTAGCCGAGGCCGCGCTATGCTCGCGTATCGTGTGGCTCGATCTCTCATTCGATGTCATTCGGTGGGCTCCTCAATCAAGAAGGCTGATGGTGTCGCGCTTGCCGTCGA
>JANNWD010000078.1:0-1673 GCA_031408315.1 Bacteroidota bacterium | reverse complement strand
CACGCCCACTGGCAGACCACCCGGCGTCTGCCCGGCGGGCACGGTGGTCACCGGCAGATGGCAGGCGGTGGCCAGGGCGATCCAGTTGAGGTTGGAGTCATAGGCCAGGACCTGGCCCTCCGAGGTGGTGAGCTTGCGGGTGTTGAAGGGTCGGTGATCGTGCGGGAAGGCCGGCGTGGCGCTCACCGGGGCCAGGATCACGTCGAACCGGGAGAAGACCTCCCTCAGACTGTCACGCAGCCGGCAGCGGACCTCGTCGGCCTCCATCCACTCGGCATGGGTGGCGGTATAGGCCTGGACCTGGGCAATGGCCGATCGCTCGTCGGCCCCAAGGGTCACGGCCAGCTTCGAGACCCCCCGCATGGACCGCATCTGCTTCTGCTGGGCCTGGGGCATGTCTGATCCGATGATCGACCCCAGCAAAACCTGGTAGGCCCCCATCAGTTGGTCGATGGGAACCGGGCTCGAGATGGTCTCGACCTGGCTGCTGGCGGCGGCCAGGCGGTGGGCGAAGGCGGTCACCACCGTGCGAACCTCCGGGTCCACCGGGAAGCGAGCCTCTTCGATCCAAAGGCCCACCCGCAGCTTGGTGAGGTCGGCCGCCGGCGCCTTGGCTGCCACCGGCCCACCCGCGATCAGTGACAGCAGCAGCCGCAGGTCCCGCGCTGACCGCGCCAGGGGCCCGACCACGTTCAGGTCCCGCTCGGCGTGGGCCCCCGGCTGGGGCGGCACGTGGCCCCGTTGCGACACCAGGCCCCAGGTGGGCTTGTGTGAGAAGACGCCGCAATAGCTGGCGGGCACCCGCAGGGAGCCGCCGATATCCGACCCGATCTCCAGCGGGGTGATCCCCGCCGCCAGGGCCGCCGCCGCCCCGCCGGAGGACCCGCCGCAGGTGCGGGTCAGGTCCCAGGGATTGTTGGTGGTGCCAAACAGGGCGTTGAAGGACTGCCAGTCGCCGGCCATCACCGGAACATTGGTCTTGCCCCAGATCACCGCCCCGGCGCGCCGCGCCGCAGCGACGACGGGCGCATCTTCACATACCCGGCGGCGGAACACCTCCAGGCCTGAGGTGGCGGGCATGCCGGCCACATCGAGGGTGTCCTTGATGGTCATGGGCAGGCCCGCCAGGGGACCAAGGGTCGCCCCCTTGTTCCGGGCATCGTCCAAAGCCCGGGCCCGCTCCAGGGCCAGGCCCGGATCAGCATTGATGACGGCATTGAGGTCTGCGTGCCGCCGTTCCTGGCGACCCAAGGCAAGCTTCAGCAGCTCCTCTGCCGAGATTCGCTTACTGGCCAGGGCCGAAAGCTGGCTGGTGGCGTCCTGATCCAGAATCTCGCTGCTCATGACCCTGTCCCCGCCGAGAGCCCCAGGACATCAGCCATGTCATAGGCCCCTCTGTCTTGTCCAACGACCCAGCGGGCGGCCTCCACCGCGCCCCGGGCAAACAGGCCTCGATCGCGGGCGGAGTGGCTGAAGGTCAGGATCTCATCGTCGGCGGCAAACATCACCGAGTGCTCGCCGATGATGTCGCCGCCCCGCATGACGGAAAATCCGATGTCGCCCTGGCGGCGCGGCCCGGTGATCCCGTCGCGGCCTCGCTGGGCGACGGCTTCCAGGTCCACCCCGCGCCCGGCAGCCGCAGCCTCGCCTAGCATCAGGGCGGTGCCGGAGGG
>JANNWD010000077.1:0-2277 GCA_031408315.1 Bacteroidota bacterium | reverse complement strand
TTCCCCGGCTGGAAGATTGCACAGGCGGGCGAGAAGGCGCTCCAGAGATGCCAACTTGGCTTGGTGTCTGAGCAAAGCCTTTACAACCTTGTAGAACGTCGGGCCGAACTTGAAGTGCTGCCGGCCTGCCGCGAGTATGGGCTCGGCCTGATCACTTGGAGCCCGCTGGCAGGCGGCCTGCTCGCGGGTCGATCGGATGACGATGCAGGGCGGCGGCAATCCGACGAGGTCAAGGCGGCGAGCGCGGCACGGTTTGAGCAATTGGTGCACTTCGCAAGTCTGTGCGACGAATTGGGGCAATCGCCCAGTGCCATTGCGCTGGCCTGGACGCTGCATCAGGACGGTATCGCGGCGACCATCGTCGGCCCGCGGAACAGGGAGCAGCTTGTTTCGCTAGCCAATGCCCCCGATCTCATGCTGAGTGCCGAAGTGCTGACGAGGCTGGACGTGATTTTCCCGCCCTGCGGACCGGCTCCGGAGGCCTATGCATGGTAACTGCACAGAGCCCGATCTCCATTTGCGAAACGAGTGCATGGCAGACAGGGACCGTAACGGTCTCTGGCGGGCATCTGGCCTATCATCGTACTGGCGGCGGTGGGCCAGCACTGGTTTTGTCACACGGACTTAGCGACAACGGTTTGTGCTGGAGCCGGTTCGCGCGGGCCATGGCGGGCGAGTACGACATCGTCATGCTCGACGCACGGGGGCACGGTGCGAGCTCACGGATGCCCATTGGCGAGCCGCATGACCCGGGACGCGATATTGCCGAAGCGATCGACCGGCTTGGCCTGAAATCACCAATCGTGATGGGGCATTCCGTCGGGGCACGCGCCACCGCAGCCTTTGCTGGCGCGAATCCCGATCTGGCCACGAGTATCGTGCTTGAAGACCCACCACTTCTTCCTCCTGCCGACGAAATCGAAGTGCTGGCGCGTCGCGAGAAATTCCGCAGACATGTTGCCGATTTGCAGGCCCTACCTGACACAGAGATTGCAGCGTTGGGCAGGGCACAGTCGCCCGATTGGCATGACGACGAGTTCCAGGCGTGGATGCAGGGCAAGCGCCAGGTCGATCCAGAAGCCATGCCGGACTATGTCGTTCCCTGGCAGGAGAGTCTTGGCGCAATTCGGACACCGGCCCTACTGATCTATAGCGAAAGTGAACGCGGCGGGCTCGTCACCGCTGAGATCGCCGAAGTGGCAATGCGTATAAATCCCCAGATCCGCGCTATCTGCATCGAGGGGGCCGGGCACAATGTCCGGCGCGAGAATTTTGAGGGCTTTCTTTCTGCGGTCCGCGAGTTCCTGACCGAGGGCCAAACATCAAGAAATACTGGGGAGGCAATACGTGGCGAGCAATGAGGACTGGGCCGGATTGGCCGTTACCGGGCCAACTCTGAAGCCGTCCATCCCGGTGAAACTGGCCTATAGCCTTGGTCAGGCGGCTCAGAACGGCGGCTTCGATGCCGCGATTGCTTTCATCTTCTTCTATTATTCAGCAGTTCTGGGGCTGTCCGGCACGCTCGTCGGCGCGGCGCTAGCGGTCGGTTTGGCGTTTGACGCCGGAGTCGATCCTTTCATTGGATCATGGTCGGACAATATCAAGTCCAGGTTCGGCCGGCGGCTGCCCTTGATGGTTCTCGCGGTGCTGCCGCTGTGTATCTCGATTGGCTTGCTGTTTTCACCACCGATGGGGCTAGGTCAGTCTGGCCTGTTCGCCTGGCTTGCGGTTTGGTCGATCTTGGTGCGCAGCTTTGTTTCGCTTTTCAACGTCCCCTATATCGCGCTCGGCGCAGAGCTGGCGTCGGACTATGCCGGGCGGACCAGCGTAGTTGTCTACCGCGCCATGACGGGGATACTCTCCGGTGTGGCGGTCACTGCGATCGGTTTTTCGGTGTTCTTCGCGAAAGGTGGTCTGCAAATGGCCGACCGTTATCCCAGCTTCGGCTGGTCGGTAGGTGCACTGATCTTCGTGTGCCTGTCACTGTGCTGCGTCGGGATCTGGCGCTATGCCGCCACACTTCCGCAACCCGCGCAGGCAGACGGATCGATGTTGCGCAGGTTGCCGGGCGAAGTGAAAGAGATCTTCGCTAACAAGTCTTTCCGGGTTTTGTTCCTGTCGGCGGTAGTGATCTATGTTGCGATCGGCGCCAATGCCAGCCTGAACAGCCATTCCTTTGTCTTCGTTTGGAAAATCGCGAGCGAGAATATCCAGTTCATCAGCTACGCCTATCTGGTCGGGATACTGCTCGGGGTGCTGGCTGCGCCGCTGCTGCAG
>JANNWD010000076.1:0-4392 GCA_031408315.1 Bacteroidota bacterium | reverse complement strand
TTTTTTACAAAACTTGGTTTCTTAATAAATCTTCAAAAACATCTCTTTCTCTTATCAATTTTGCTTTGCCATTTTGCACCATTACCTCAGCAGGTTTTAAGCGGCTATTAAAGTTGCTGCTCATTTCAAAACCATAAGCACCAGCGTTGTAAAAAACCAGGTAATCACCTTCTCTTACTTCGGTAATTTTCCTGTCCCATGCAAATGTATCTGTTTCGCAAATGTTGCCCACAACGGTGTAAATACGTTCGGTAGCATTTTGGTTACTAATGTTTTCTATATGATGGTAAGCATCGTACATCATTGGTCTAATTAAATGATTAAAGCCGCTATTAACACCAGCAAAAACGGTGGCAGGTGTTTGTTTTATAACATTGGCTTTTACCACAAAATAACCAGCCTGACTTACTAAATATTTGCCTGGCTCAAACCATATTTGTAATTTTTTGCCAGTTTCTTTTTCGTATTGGTTAAATGCTTCTGCAACTTTTTCGCCTAAAGATGATAAATCTGTTTCGGAATCGTTGGGTTGATAAGGCACTTTAAAACCGCTGCCTAAATCAATGTATTTTAAATTAGGAAAATGTGCAGCCATGCTAAACATTACTTCTAATCCTTCTAAAAAAACTTGCACATCTTTTATTTCACTACCTGTGTGCATGTGTATTCCTTCTACATTTAGGTTGGTCGTTTTTACTACTCTTTCTATATGACGCATTTGATGGATGGAAATACCAAACTTACTATCTACATGACCTGTGCTAATTTTAAAATTACCACCAGCCATAATGTGAGGATTCAATCGAATACAAACAGGGTAGGAGTTGCCAAACTTATTACCGAATTGCTCTAAAATAGAAATGTTATCTATGTTAATGTTTACACCTAATTCTTTGGCTTCTAAAATTTCTTCAAAATCAACACAATTTGGGGTATATAAAATATTAGCAGCTTTAAAGCCAGCTATTAAGCCCAGCTTTACTTCGTTAATGCTAACACAATCCAACGATACACCAAGGCTATTAATGTGTTTTAAAATATTAATATTGGTAAGCGATTTACATGCATAAAAAAACTGTGCATTGCATTTACTAAAAGCTGTTTGTAATTTTTGATATTGCTCTGTAATACGCTCTGCATGATACACATATACCGGTGTGCCAAACTCATTGGCAATTTGTACTAATTGTTGATTGTTTAATGTTTGCGACATATTGCGAATGTACGAAGGAAGTATAATAAACAAAAAACACGGTATTAAAATAAATGCAAGCCCTAAATTTGCTTGTATTACTATAATATGTTTTAAAAATGTTTTATTACCAAAGAAAAAAAATTAAATAAAAATTGTAAAAGCATGGTGCAAATGGTAAATGGGGTACAACAAAAGTGGACAAATATAAGCACTACAAAAAAAATAGTTTGCTTACACTGCTGTGCATTATTCATTGTGCTTGTGTACTTTTTGCCGTATATACTTAATGGCGAAAATACTAGTTTGCCTTTTTTAGATAATTTAGATTCGAATATTACTTGGATAAAAGTGTTGATTGATAATAACGTAAACATTTTTAACAACAATGCTAGCATTAATAATGCACTCACTAATTTGCCCATATCGTCTTACACTAGTTATTATGATATTAGCTTAACTAGTTTTTATTTATTTGGTATTTATTGGGGATATGTAATTAATAAAATAGTAATAGCCTTGGTGGCATATTATGGTATGTTTTTGTTTGTAAATAATTTTTTATTTGCAAAAAAAGATATTAAAGTAAGTTTTTTAGCAGCTATTTTATTTGCGGTACAACCATTTTGGGGCGTTACATTTTCAGTAGCTATTTTGCCCTTAATGTTTTATGGTTTTTTTACTTTTTTGTATAAAAAAAATATTGCTTGGCACAGTTGGTTAATAATGATAATAGTGCCTTTTTGTAGCTCCTTATTTTTAACTGGCATTTTTTGTATTGTAATATTTACTTTACTATTAGCTATAAAAATGTACAAACAAAAAAAGCTAAACTATACGGCCATATTGGCTTTAATTGTGCAGGTACTTTTTTATGTAATTAGCCACTGGCCTATTATTAGTACTTATTTATTTGGCTTTGTATCGCATAGGGTGAATGATGTTACAGTAACAAATGCAGATAGTTTTGTTTTTAAACATATTGTTGAAGAGTTTTTATACGGCAGTAATTTTACACACTCTTGCCATAAATTTTTAATTATCCCAATTGTAGTTGTTTTGTTTTACTTAGGTAAGTATAAGCGATTGCAAAAAATATACTTTGCTCTATTAGGTTTTATAATTCTATCAACTCTTTTTCATTGCGTTTATACTTGGGGAGGTTTTGTTAATTTGAAAATATTAATTCGAAAAATTATACCTATAACACCCGATAGATTTTATTGGTTACAACCATTTTGCTGGTATTTATTATTAGCAATTGTTTTTTATTATTTAAAAAATGCAAAATTGGTTGGAAAATATTTATTACTATGTTTAGCTTTTTTTCAATTGGCTTATTTATTTAAACAGAACGAAGCTATTACAAATAGAAAACTCCCTTCCGTAAAAGCATTTTACGCAACACAATTGTTTGCCAAAATAGAACAAAAAATTGCTAAGCCAAAAACAAGTTATAGAGTAGCAAGTATTGGTATTTTCCCCAATATTGCTTTACATAATGGCTTTTATACTATAGATGGTTTTTTAGTGAATTATCCATTAGGGTACAGGCAACAATTTTTAAAAATTATGGAACCTAGTAATCCGTTAAAAGATATAAATGATGGTTCTTCTAATCAATGTTATTTATACAATACTGTTACTAAAGACAATATGTTTATTCAAAAAAACAACACACTTGTTGTAAATGACTTAGGTTATAATTTTAATCAAATGAAAAATTTAGGTGCACAATATATTTTTTCAACAGTGCAATTAACATTTACTCAAAATAGTCCATTGGAGTTTATTGAAAAATTTGATGATGAAAATACTTGCTGGTCTATTTATTTGTATAGGATTATGTAGCTAATTTCTAAGTAAAAATTAATTTTTGGTGAGATGATTGGAATGTCGTGGCCTTTCATTTAGTTTATTTCATAAACAAAAAAGCATTCTAAACTTTAGAATGCTTTTAACTAATATTGTTTAATAATATTATCCTTCAATTTTTTCTTCATCATTTTCATTTTCCTCAACCACAGTATCAGTAACAATTTCTACATCTTCGGTTACCACAACTTCAACTGCATCTTCCGTTTCAATCACTTCAAGTTCTTCTCGGTTTTCTGCTTCTGCCATCATTTCTTGTTGAGCATCTTCTACATTGGTTGCTTGTACTAATTCTTCCATTAGCACCTCACTTATTTTTGGTAAATCATCGGCACTATTTATACCAAAGTAATCCATAAATGATTTTGAGGTATGGTAAATTAATGGCTGCCCAACAGCTTCTTCTCTACGGCCAGCAATAATTACTAAATCTTTCTCTAATAATTTTTGTACCGCATAATCGCAATTAACCCCTCGTATTGCTTCCATTTCGCTTTTAGTAACGGGTTGTTTGTAAGCAATAATTGCAAGGGTTTCTAAAGCCGCAACAGATAATCTTTTTAAAAATTTATCGCCATTTAATTGAGCAACAGTTTTATGAAATTCTGGCTTAGTTAAAAATTGCCAACCGCCGCCAATGGCTTTTAATTCAAAGGCATAAAATTCGCTATCGTATTTCTCTTTAATACCTTCAATAGCAGCATCAACTTGGTCGGTAGTTGCTCTATCTTCAATAAAACCTAAAGCGTTATTTATATGCTCCACTACTTCGGCAGCAGGCAATGGTTTATCGCTTGCAAATATTAAAGCTTCTATATGTGGTATTATTAAAGAAAGTTCCATAACCCCAACCCCTAAAGGGGCTTACTAATTTTTTGTTTTTTAAACTGATGTTTTTCTATTTTCCCCCTTTAGGGGTTAGGGGTTTTTACCCATTTAACGCAGCGGCACCACTTACAATTTCTGTTAACTCGGTTGTAATAGCTGCTTGCCTTGCTCTGTTATAACTAATTTTTAATGATTTTAATAATTCGTTGGCATTATCACTTGCTTTATCCATCGCCGTCATTCTTGCTCCATGCTCACTTGCATTACCATCTAGCGTAGCTTTAAACAATTGTGTGTTTAAAATTTTTGGCATCAACTCTGCTATTAAAACTTCTTTGCTAGGTTCGTAAATAAAATCGGCATTTTTTTGCCCAGCTACTTTTGCAACCTTTTTTACAGGTAAAAATTGCTCGGCACTATAAACTTGTGTAGCAGCATTTTTAAATTCGCTATACACTAATTCTACAGCATCTACTTCTTTATTTGCAAAAGTTTCC
>JANNWD010000075.1:0-1734 GCA_031408315.1 Bacteroidota bacterium | reverse complement strand
CAGTTGACTCCCTGGGAAAATGCCCCCGGGGGGTCGACTTCCCCTCAGGTCTGGTCCCACCGTCTGTTCATACGCTCCCAAGATTACCGCCAAATCACCATGTAGTACGGCATCATAGTGCTCCGCTCCCAAACGCTGGATCACCTGAAGCCAGAGTTTTCGGCCTCTGAACCCTTTGGCGGGCTGGATGCGCCATCGGGATTGTGCAGCAAAATCGGCACCATTTGGCCAATCCCGCTATGGGGTCTTTCTTCGTTGTAGTATCTGCGCCAATCCTCCAACTTCGAACGCGCGTCGTCAAGACTCATGAACCAGTGTGCGTTCAAACATTCACTGCGGACCTTGCTGTTGAACGCTTCGATGAAGGCGTTGTCCGTCGGTTTGCCGGGCCGCGAGAAGTCGAGAGTGACGTTGTTGGCATAGGCCCATAGATCGAGATCGCGGGAGACAAACTCGCTGCCCTGGTCCACACGGATGGTCTTAGGATACCCGACCTCACAGCAGACCTTTTCCAAAGCCATCACCACATCCGATGCACGGTAGCTGAAGCGTGGGTCTATGATGGGCGAGAACTTCGAGAAGATGTCGACCACCGTCAGAACCCTGATCTTCTTGCCCATCGCCAACTGATCGTGGACAAAATCCATGGCCCAAATCTGGTTCGGCGTCGTGGCAGGTGAGCGATCCTCGCGCAGCTTCGCCTTTACCCTGCGCTTGGGTGTTTTATTGCGCAATTGCAGGCCCAATCCACTGTAAGGCGATATGTCCGCTTGATGTTGATCATCCAGCCCTCCCGTTGCAGAACCACGTGCACGCGCCTGTATCCGTAGCGCATACGCGTCTCGGCGATCTCCTTGATGCGCTTCTCCAGATCGGCCTGGCCACACCGGCGGGATTTGTAGTAGTAGGTCGATGTGTCAACCAAAAGAACACGGCAGGCTCTTCGGATCGACACTGTCCACTCACAGCAAACCCTGTTCACCAGTTCGCGCTTATGTGCAGGCCTTACAGTTTTCGGCGCAGAACATCCTGCAGCATCGCCTTGTCGAGCGACAGATCAGCCACCAGCTTCTTCAGCTTACTTTTCTCATCCTCCAACAGCTTCAGCCGCCGCATCTCGTCAGGCAGCAGTCCCTCATACTTCTTCTTCCAATTGAAATATGTAGCCTCGGAAATCCCAGCCCTGCGACAAATCTCAGCAACCGGATGGCCATCGGCCCCCTGCTTCAAAATGAACGCCTTCTGGGCGTCTGTGAACTTTGATGCCTTCATGTCTTCCACTCCTCCCAGCCAGGGAAAATAGAGCAGAAAACTCTAACTCAGAACGGTCCAGTTTGTTGGGAGCAGAGCACTCAATCAATGAATCCTGGCCCTAAGACCATGATCACTGCGGCGATGGCCGTCGGCAGGCCGTATGGAATTGCAGTTTCGGATTTCAGCAGCAACGCCTTGACAAATTGCGGCATGGTGCCGTTCTGGAAATAGGGGTTCCAGAACCGCACAACCTTCATGACTGAAATAAATACGAAGGACGCCGCAGTGAGAAGAATGCAAAAGCCAATTGCACCTTCAGGTCCCATCCACAGGACCGTAGCGCCGACAAACTTGACGTCACCGCCGCCCATCCAGCGCAGTTGCCAGAATACGAGGCTGATCACCAAGACAACCGCGAAGATGGTGAGATGCAGTAACAGTGGCAATGTGTTCCATTCCACAATTGCCCTGGCAACAAAG
>JANNWD010000074.1:0-6816 GCA_031408315.1 Bacteroidota bacterium | reverse complement strand
AGATGAAATTTTGATAGAAATTAAATCAGCCGAAATAATGAATCAAGTTTTTATGGCTCAAATAATTTCTTATTTAAAACTCTCAAATAAAAAATTAGGTTATTTAGTCAATTTTAATGTGCCAAAAGTAATTGATGGCTTTAAGAGAGTGGTGAATAATTTTTAAAAAATGTACAGGAGAAGAGAAAAAGAGAAAATTTTTTATTAATCTCTGTGCCTCTCCGCCTCTGCGGCAATCAATAACAAATGATAATTAATTTTAAAGATTTAAAACCAATGGATGCTCAAAGCTATTTGCAGCATGCCATTGCACCTAGGCCTATATGTTTTGCATCTACCATTGATGCAGATGGTAATGTTAATTTAAGTCCGTTCAGTTTTTTTAATTTATTTAGCAGCAATCCACCAATTGTAATTTTTTCGCCAGCCCGTAGGGTAAGAGATAATACTACCAAACACACTTTACAAAATGTATTAGAAGTACCCGAAGTAGTCATTAATATTGTTGACTACGATATGGTACAGCAAACATCTTTAGCCAGTTGTGAATTTGCAAAAGGTACAAACGAATTTGCAAAAGCAGGATTTACTATGCAATCATCTACGCTAGTAAAACCACCAATGGTAAAAGAAAGTAAAATAAAACTAGAGTGTAAAGTAATTGAAGTAAAACCAATGGGAACAGAGGGTGGTGCAGGCAATTTAGTTATTGCCGAAGTGTTGGTAATGCATATTGATGATGATATTTTAAACGCCGAAAATAAAATAGATCAAACAAAATTAAACTTAGTAGCAAGGCTTGGTGGCGATTGGTATTGTAAGGTTGATGAAAGCAATTTATTTCAGGTACAAAAACCAAATACACAATTAGGTATTGGGGTAGATGCTTTACCAACATCTATTAAAAACAGTAAAATACTTAGCGGTAATAATTTAGGACAACTGGCCAATGTAAATGAAATGCCTTTTGTAGATGCTACATTTAATGATGACAAATTGAAAAACATTATTCAGTATTATTCTATTAATCCAGATGATATGGAAATAGAATTGCATAAATATGCAGCACATTTACTGAATAAAAACAAGGTAAATGAGGCTTGGCAGGTGTTATTAGCATTAGTAAATTAAAAATCGTAAATTTATTAGTAATGAATTCAGGATTTACTATATTACCACATTACACTTACGACGATTATTGTAAGTGGGTGGGACGTTGGGAAGTAATTAACGGTATCCCTTACGCTATGAGTCCTGCACCATTACCAAAGCATCAATGGGTAGCAAGTAATATTAAATATGAGCTTAAAGATGCTATTAAAAAATATGGATGTAAACATTGTAAAGTTTACGATTTTATTGATGTTGTGGTAAAAGATGATACCATTGTACAGCCTGATGCTTTAATTGTATGCAAAGAAATTACAAAACCATTTTTAGATTTTCCTGCTGCTCTGGTTCTAGAAATTCTTTCGCCATCTACAGCAATGAAAGATCGAAACAATAAATTTTATATCTATCAATCGCAAAAAATACCCTATTATTTAATTGTAGATGCAGATAAAAATACTGTTGAAATTTATTGTTTAAATGCAGAAGAAAAATACGAGTTAATTCCATCAATCCAAAATCAACCCTTTACTTTTACAATAGATGAAAATTACAAAATAGATGTGGTGTTAGATAATATTTGGGAGTAATTTTTTAATGTTAATCTATCTTTAACATATATCTATTGGTAAAAATTTATTTTTGTAGCATGAAATTTTTACTACTTCTATTAGCTTTTCCGTTTATTGTAACAGCTCAGCAAAATTATTCATATAAAAATTTAGTGCTTGAAGGTGGTGGCGTACGTGGCTTGGCCTATGCAGGGGCTTTTAGTGTGCTAGAGCAAAAAGGTATTTTACAACAAATAGAAAACGTAGCAGGTTCATCGGCTGGTAGTATAGCTGGTATGCTAGTTTGTATAGGTTACAATGCTACTGAAATTGATAGCTTAATGCTTGAGTTACCCATTCAAAAATTTAATGATGGTAAAGGCGGTATTTTAGGAAAGTATAAACGCTTTAAAAAAAAGTATGGTGTTTACAAGGGGCAAGCAGTTGAAAGCTGGCTACAACAATTAGTACAAAATAAAACGGGAAATCCATTACTAACGTTCGAAGATTTGCAAAATCTTTGTACTACAAAAAGCGGTTACAAAAATTTTTATTGTACAGGCACAAATATTAGTAAACAACAGTTAGAAGTGTTTTCTTTTTCTACAACACCTAAAATGCCCATAGCCCTTGCAGTGCGTATTAGTAGTGGTGTTCCTTTATATTTTGAGCCGATAGCTTTGGATAATAATTTGCACCGAATTATTAAAAAAGACACATCGGTTTTTGTAAACTATTATGTAGATGGAGGAATGCTTTGCAATTATCCAATAAACATGTTTGATACATGCCAAGATGATTTTTCGCCAAATGCTTTATTGTGTAATAGGTTAAAATTTAATCAACAAACCATTGGCATTAAATTAGAAAGATTGCAACAAATTGATTCGTTCAACAACAATAATGTAAATATTGCTGGCTATAAAATAAATAAACTTAGCGATTATTTAAGTGCATTTGCCAACTTAACTATGGAAACTATGGCACGTAAATATCCCAATTTAGAGAATGAATTAGGTAGAACCATTTATGTAAATCAAGGTAATTTATCTCCAAAAATAAAAAAAACAAAGCAGCAAGATAAATTGCTGCTTTATGAAAACGGTGTAAATGCCGCTAACGATTTTTTTAAAAAATTACATTAACAGGGATCTGTAATTTAGAGGTAAACTAAACTTCTAAACCCCTAAACTAAAAACTTTTTTAAATCATGGCTTATACCATATTACTAAACTATTTTTAGTACCACTTTTGCCCAAACACCTTCTTTAAAATATCACTTGTTCTTGCGGCTAAATTTGCTCTAATATTTACTTCCTCTTTTGCCACTAAATCAAACAAAGCACTTACTGCTTTTTGTGTAACAAAGTTTGGTAAATCGGGGTTTATTTTTTTAAAAGTAGTAGGAAAATTATTGTATTTATTTACGGCATCGCTATAATATTTTGTAGCTTCTACTTTATCTAACGAAGATTTTATAACGGGTAAAAAAGCAGCTATCAATTTTTCGGTAGTTTTCTCCCTAAAAAAATGTGTGGCACTAGTATCACCGTTTTTTACTAATCCAATGGCATCTTGCAGTGTCATGCTTTTGATGGCATCTACAAAAATTGGTTTAGCAAAACCAGCTGCATCTTCTGCACCACGGTTAATTTGCAAAATAGCTTTATCTACCATTTTATTAAAGCCTAAATCACGTAAAGTGTTTTCAATTTTTTTAGCATCTGGCGGTAATAAAATTTTGTATAAATCATCTTTAAAAAAACCATCTTCTTTATTTAGTTTTAACACAGCACCAGCTAATCCTTGGCTTAATGCCTCTTTAATGCCTTGCCCAGCTTCGCCTTCGGTAATGCCGCCAATACCACCAGTTTGTGGTAGGCTTTTTAGCACATCGCAGCCAGTAAATAATACTATAGTAAAAATTGCAATAAATATTTTTTTCATTTTAGTTGTTTGTTTTAAAGGTAAACAAGTTTCTTGCCAAACTCTACCACTAAGACTAACTTATGGAACATTGGGTTGCAAAAAGTATCTTTGTAAAAACGATTTAGCATTTTTTTATGAGTACACAACATTTATCTGAGCAAGAAGTAATTAGAAGAGAAAAATTAGCAGAGTTAAAGAAATTAGGTATTGATGCCTATCCTGCACCACTATACCCTGTAAATACTACATCTACCTATATAAAGGATAATTATAAAAAAGATGTAAACGAGGCAGACTTCGCTGAAGTATGCATTGCTGGTAGAATAATGAGTGTAAGAGATATGGGTAAAGCAAATTTTGCTGTGCTACAAGATGCCGTTGGCAAAATTCAATTTTATATTAAGCAAGATGATATTTGCCCTAGCGATGATAAAACATTGTACCAAACCGTTTGGAAAAAATTAATTGATATTGGCGATATTATTGGTATTAAAGGATATGTGTTTACCACCAAAACTGGCGAAACATCTATCCATGCAAAAGAATTTACTATTCTTACTAAAGCATTACGTCCCTTACCAATTGTAAAAGAAAAAGATGGCGAAGCCTTTGATGAAGTTACCGATCCAGAATTTAGATACCGCCAACGCTATGCCGATTTAATTGTAAACCCAAGTGTAAAGGAAACATTTATTAAGCGTAGCAAAATGGTAAATGCTATAAGAGAATTTTTAAACGAACGTGGAGCTTTAGAAGTTGATACGCCTGTATTACAAAGTATACCTGGCGGTGCAGCGGCAAGACCGTTTAGTACACACCATAATGCATTGGATGTTCCTATGTACATGCGTATTGCCAACGAATTGTATTTAAAAAGATTGATTGTTGGCGGCTTTGATTTTGTATATGAGTTTAGCCGAAATTTTAGAAACGAAGGAATGGATAGAACTCATAATCCAGAATTTACCGTACTAGAATTTTATGCTGCTTATAAAGATTATGAATGGATGATGGACACCACAGAGTTGATGTTAGAAAAAGCAGCCATTGCAACAAATGGCACATCAAAAGTTTTAGTAGGAGATAAAGAAATTGATTTTAAAGCACCCTACAAGCGTATAACTATGTACGATAGTATTAAAGAATTTACTGGGTTTGATATAAGCCAAATGGATGAAGAAGGGGTACGTAATGTGTGCAAGGAATTAAAAATACATGCCGATGAAAAATGGGGCAAGGGAAAATTGATAGACGAAATTTTTGGTAGCAAATGTGAGGGCAATTATATACAACCTACGTTTATTACCGATTACCCGGTAGAGATGAGTCCACTTACAAAAAAGCATCGCAGCAAAGCTGGGCTAGTAGAGCGTTTTGAGCTTATGTGCAACGGTAAAGAAATTGCCAATGCCTACAGTGAGCTTAACGACCCTATTGACCAAAGGGAACGTTTTGAAGAGCAAGTAAAACTAATGGAACGTGGCGATGATGAAGCCATGTTTATTGATTACGATTTTTTACGTGCCTTAGAATATGGTATGCCGCCAACCAGTGGCATTGGTTTTGGTATAGATAGAATTGCCATGCTATTAACCAACCAACATAGTATACAAGATGTGTTGTTTTTTCCGATGATGAGGCCGGAGAATGAAATTTAATGCTAATTATCGACTATAGTCAATTTCACTAACCTTTTAGAACTAATGCCCGAAATAAATAAAAGTTCAAGACACTCTAAAATAACAGGTGATTTTGCTGAAGGCATAGTTTTATATTGGCTTTCAAAACATGGCTTCGAAAGTGCAAAAGTTGACCACACTGGCATAGATTTAATTGCAAGAAACCCTGTTACGACAGAACTAATGGGCATTTCGGTAAAAAGCCGTTCTAGAAAAAGTGGAACAGAAAAAACACATTTAACTATTCCAAATGATAATTTTAAAAAAGTAGATACAGCTTGTGAAGCCTTTGGTTGTATTCCCTATTTTGCTATCCTTATCGATATTGCTGATACAATCAATATTTTTATTTTAAGTAAATCAAAACTATTGGAATTATTTCCTTTAGGAAAAGCTTCTTCGAACTGGAAAATGGGCGACAATTATTTAGGAAAATATAAAAGCGACAAATCAATTATCAATATTGAGTTTATGTATAATACAAGTAATTGGTGGACATAAAAAATTATTACCTTTTTATTTAAAACTCAATAATAAAACCTAGTGTTGGTGTTACTTGTGGATCATCATTGCTTAGTTGTATAGGAATAGCATTACTACCATTTGGCTTTATAGGCTGTCCGTTTGTTGTAACAAAAGCTGTATTAGTTTCATTTCGCTTAAATGTATAAGATGGTACTGCTGGGTTTTTAGCAATATACCAGTTGCTAACATCTAAAAACAAGTCTATTGTCATTTTTTTAAAATTCCATTTTTTATCAATTCTTACATCGCTACTATTAAAGCCACCTAGTCTTGTAGCATTAAGCCTATTAAAATCTAAAATACCTTGACCTTGAGATAAAAAGTTTAATTGAGAAGCTGCCTCATCAAATGGAGTGTAAGGTGCTCCGCCTTGGTATCTAAACTTTAGGCCCAGTTCAATATTTCTAGGGAATTTATAGCCCCAAGTTACAGTAAGCAAATGCCTATTATCCCAACTACTTGCTACATACTTATTATTTAAATCAGTGTATTCGCTTTTATAAAATGTATAAGAAAAAATACCAAAGAAGTTTTTAGTTAATTTTTTTTGTGCAAAAAATTCAAAGCCGTAGGCTCTGCCTTTTCCATTGGTTACAACAGCCTCGTTACCCAATACGGCAAAATCGCCGCCAAGGTTTGCTAGTGAAATGCCTTTGCTAATAGATACTGGTACATTACCATAGCTTTTGTAAAAGCCCTCTGCCGTAAAACGTAAATTATCGCTTGGCAAATATTCTACCCCTGCCGAGTAATGATCGCTACGCTGGTATAAACTATTTTTATTTACTAAATTATTGGCATTATCGGCAAAGCCCAAAATTGTATAAGGTGCAATTTTGTAGTATCGACCTATAGATGCATTTACCGTCCATTTATCGGCAATAATATAACTTGCTGATATACGAGGACTCAATGTTTTTAAGCCATTATTACCTGTTGTTGTAAATGTATTCATATCAGACCGTAAGCCTGCACTTACTCCCAAACGGTTATCAAAAAAGCGTTTGCCTACTTGTACAAAT
>JANNWD010000073.1:0-2412 GCA_031408315.1 Bacteroidota bacterium | reverse complement strand
GAGGCTCGTAAACGAAAAAAGCCTCCAGATCTGTATTTCTGAAGGCTTTCGAAGAATTGTTACTTGCGTGGTGTGATCTGGCTGGGACTCGAACCCAGGGCCCATACATTAAAAGTGTATTGCTCTACCAACTGAGCTACCAAATCTCCTTACCATTTTTTCAAATAGGAGTGCAAAAATAGGGTAAAAATGTTTTGTATCAAATTTTTTAATGAAAGTTTTTTAAAACTATTTTTAATATCCAGTAAATTGATTTTAAACCAACGTATAACTCACCTATTTTTGCTACAATAATTTTACACAATGAATACTTTTTTTACAAACAAAGTAGTAGCTATTACTGGTGGTAGCGATGGTATTGGCTTGGCACTAGCAAACGCCTTAATTACTATGGGTGCAAAAGTGGCAACCTGTGGTCGTAATCAAGATAAATTATACGATTTACAAGTAAAAAATTCTGGTTTCCCTTTACATACAGTTGTTGCAGATGTAAGCAATTATAACGATTGTGAAAATTTTATTGATAGCACTATTAACACATTTGGAGGAATAGATATATTAATAAACAATGCCGGAGTTTCAATGAGGGCATTATTTAAAGATGTTGAACTTGACGTGATAAAGCAAGTGATGGATATTAATTTTTTTGGTAGTGTGTATTGCACAAAATTAGCATTGCCAAGTATTTTAGAAAGAAAAGGAAGTGTAGTTAGTGTATCAAGTATTGCAGGGTACAGGGGCTTGCCTGGCCGTAGCGGCTATAGTGCTAGCAAGTATGCATTAAATGGATGGATGGAAGCCTTACGTACTGAGTTACTTGATAGTGGTGTAAATGTATTGTGGGTTTGCCCAGGTTTTACTACATCTAACATAAGGAATACGGCTTTAAACGGCAAAGGTCAATCGCATGGCGAAAGCCCAATGGACGAAGGTAAAATGATGACCAGTGAAGAATGTGCCACACATATTTTAAATGCTATAGAAAAAAGAAAACGTACTTTAATACTTACCTTTAAAGGAAAGCAAACTGTTTTTATGAATAAATTTTTTCCGAGTTGGGCAGATAGAATGGTTAAGAATTTTTTCTTCAAAAATGGAGAGTTAATAAGATAATGTGATAATTTGATAATATGCTAATGTGCTAATTATTTAAAATTCACTTTGCTTTTAAAATTGTAAATCGTAAATTAAATAAATCAAAAATCGTAAATCAATTTGTCTTTAATAACCCTTACAAGCGATATTGGCCAGCAAGATTTTTTAGTTGGTGCTATTAAAGGGCAGTTGTTGCAACAAGCCAAGGGTTTTAGCATTATTGATATTAGCCATTCATTATCTCCATTTAATTATCCACAAGCAGCCTACGTTTGCCGCAATGCCATCAATAATTTTGCAAAAGGTACTTTTCATTTAGTAATGGTAAATTTGTTCGATGAAAAGCCAGAGCATTTACTTTTAGCCGAACATAATGGCAATTATATTGGCTGTGCCGATAATGGATTACTTACTATGATTTTAGAAGAAGTTCCTCAAAAAGTAGTGGCACTTTTACTAGATAGAGCTCAACCAAAAAACACTATTTACTGCACACAAGTTTTTGCCAATGCATTTACAGAAATTAGTAATGGAAAAAAGCTAGAAGAAGTTGGAGATAGCTCAGTATCAATGCAAGTAAAAAATCCATTGCGTCCAATGTTGGGTAATAATTGGATAGAAGGGCAAATTATTTTTATAGATAATTTTGAAAACGTAATTGTAAATATTAATAAGGATGATTTTGAAGAGCAACGTAAAGGCCGCAGTTTTAAAATTGTTTTTAAAAGGGATGAAGTTATAGAACGAATAAGTGATACTTATGCCGATGTAAACGAAGGCGAAAAATTAGCCTTATTTAATAGTGCAGGATATTTAGAAATTGCCATTAATAAAGGCAATGCGGCTGGGCTTTTTGGCCTGCAAGGCTTTTCCGAAAAACAGGTGCAAAGTAATAGGCTATTTTACCAAACGGTAAAAGTATTTTTTGAATAAAATAAACAAATTTACCGTTATTTTTACGCTACGATAAAAGTTGAAAAATGGTATGTAGTACAAGAGTGCGATGCAAGGATGATGCCATGAAATACAATTGCTTGTTAGACAAAAAAATAACCACTGACATTTTTAAAAAACATATCAACCACACAAACCGATAAGGAATTATTAACTGCTTTTAAACAGAGTGGCGATGTAAATTTATTGAGTACATTGTATCAACGTTATATGGATTTGGTATTTGGTGTATGCCTTAAATACTTGAAGGATGCCGAAAAAAGTAAAGACGCCGTAATGGATATTTACGAAGAATTAAATACTAAACTTAGGGTGCATGAGGTGGATAATTTTAAGGGTTGGGTGCATGTATTAGCTCGTAAC